>NZ_PPXX01000033.1 GCF_021655075.1 Clostridium sp. Cult2 | reverse complement strand
AGCCTTACAAGTGGAACACTTGCAGGAAGTGAAACAATAAAATCAGTAAATGTAGTAGGTTCTCGAACAGAAGTAGGGAGTAGTCCAAACGTAGCAAGTAGAGCAGAAATAATGGCTGGAGAGGTAGATGTAACTGAGAACTACAATATCACATACAAAGCAGGAACATTGACAGTTACAGCAAAGCCATACTATCCACCAAAAGATCCACCTAAAGATCCACCAATAAAGGAAATAATAATTATCGACGAACCAATACCAATAGGATTGCCAGAATTAAACAAAGAAGATCATTTCCAATATATTCAAGGTTATCCTGACAATACTGTAAGACCAGAAGGCTTAATTACAAGAGAAGAAGTTGCAGCAGTATTCTATAGATTATTAACAGAAAAATATAGAAACGGCATATTAGCTCACACTAATAATTTCTCAGATGTTGAAGCCAATAGATGGTCGAATAGACATATATCTACACTAGCTAATGGAGCCATAATAACAGGATATCCAGATGGAACCTTTAAACCAGGAAACTTCATTACAAGAGCAGAACTTGCAGCAATAGCTTCAAGATTTGACAAGTTAAGTCCATTTGAAGCAGATAGTTTCTCAGATATTAAAGGCCATTGGGCAAATAAATATATCAACTCTGCTTCACAAAAAGGTTGGGTAAAAGGCTACGAAGATGGTACCTTTAAACCTGATCAATATATTACCAGAGCTGAATTTGTAACTCTTGTAAATGCAGTATTAGAAAGAAGAGTTCACAAAAAAGATATATTAGAAGACGCAAGAAAATTCCCAGATCTTCTAAAATCTAAATGGTATTATGAGGAAATGCAAGAAGCTATAAACAGTCACTATTACTTCAGAATGAAAGACACATACGAAGAATGGACTGAAATATACTATCCAGTATTGGATATGTAATTAAAAAGACACTAGATTAATATTAATCTAGTGTCTTTTTAATCCTCTAATCATGTAATCTATACATGATTAAAAGATAATCAAAACCAATCTACTGATAAAGAGGTAAAATATTTTATAAAATTTACATATTTAATTATATAGAAGCTTGTGGAAATATATCAGTATAGATGGGATGATAGAAGTAGTAGGAGCTTCTATTGTCTCTAATTTAGTAACTGGCTTTAATATTCATTTAGACAAGCTAGGCTACCTAGAAGTATATATCTAATGTTTCCTGTTATGGATATGGATTTTGTTGGAGCTGGTGTTATTGGTTATGTCTTATAAGCCAGATAGAATTAGAGGGGGAGATAAGGAGAAGACAAAGATTAACATAAATAGCATATCAGAATTTGTAGCAACACAGGAACTATTAGTTTAAACTGATTAATGCTGCAGCTATTAAGAGAGGAATAATTATTACACTAAAACCAATAATTAAACTTTGTTTCTCCTTCTGGCCTAACTCATCAGCAACCGAATAGAATAAACCAAGAAGCCCCATGGGAAGGTAATTACTTACTATCCTACAGGGCTTTTCTTAACCCTCAGCAAACCATGGGAATATCGCCCATTAACGGGAAAAGTTATTGAAACTCAATTAGGTAGATATGTTGTAGATAATTGTGAACCTAAAGTATCCTTTAACGCGAACTATGGAAAGTTTTTAAAGGAAAATGAGAATATACTAGGAATACATGAAATACAAAAAAATGTTCCTATAGTTGATGAATACCAAAATTCTTCTACTTGTTCAGAATGGAAGATATTATAATAAAATTTCATATTAAGCAAGAGGGAGATAAGGAGAAGACAATGTAGTTTCTCCTTTAACAAAAATAGAGACTCAATTGAGTCTCTATTTTAATACTATCTAGTATAATAATCATATCCATCGTATTCAACTACATTGCCACTGGTATCCATTATATATTTAGGATTTTCTTTCAATCTAATGGAATATCCGTCAGGATTGATTGTACCAGAGATTGAGATTATTATATTGTTATTATCTAAAGAAGTTGAGTATTCTGACCTATCCAGGACTCCTTTTCCTAATGCTTCTACTATTAAATCATCTTTAAATAGAGTTGCTACTCTGCTTTCTAATTTTTCGGTAAAAGGAAGATAGATTATTCTACCGCTAGTACTAAGTCTACCACTATTTGCACCTATACGAGGTTTTACCTCATCCTTTACAGTAATGGAATCTGCTTTAGCCTTTGTTTCTAAAATTGTTTCTATAGAGTTTCTATCCTTTATAGTTAGTTTCCCATCTATAGTTGTTACATCCTTATCGTCTAAAGTGATTATAACTTCTTCTGAACCATCCCCAGTTACGTCATATATAGTTCTTCCTGATACGCTAAAATCATCTTTAGAAGCGTATAATATTGGTTGGTCAAATTTTACTATTAGGGTATCGGGTTCAATTAGTCTAGCTTCTTTTACTATGGTTTCTCCTTGGTTGGTACCGTCAAATTTTAGTGTAACAGGTTTCATGGTTACACCGTTGACGCCTTTAAGTCCTCGGATATCTAATTCAGTAATATTACCTGCCCTACCTATGTCCACCTTTTTACCATTGATTTCTTCAGGTAAAGTGATTACATAAGTTTTCCCATCAAATAATAGACTGAATTCAGTGCCAGATGGTAGATATTCAAGTCTTTCCCCAAGTTTTAACAGATAATTTAGATTATCTTCTATAGTGGCTGGGTCCATATCCTTACTAAAACGAAGGATTATTTCATTACCTTTACCAGAATGACTGACTATTGTTGGTTCTTCCACATCATCCATGTAAATATTTTGAGTATAAGTTATTAGAGGATTTTTTACAGTTGTGGTATCCACTACTCCTTGAATGGTAATGGTATTTGTACCTATTGGTAGATGATTATTTAAATTTATTCTATATTCTCTACCAGAACCTTCTATACTCCTTATATATATCTTATTGCCTTTTTCATCTTTAATATCATAGTAGGCTCTATTTCCTGCTACTACATTTTTACTATAATAAACGGTAATAGTTTTTCCATCTTCAGAAACTGATAGTCCTACTACTTCTGGGTTGGTGGTATCTAATACTGGTTTTATTTTAGTTTCTTCATATTTTAGTTTGTTATCTGAATAATCTCCTACACTATATATATAAAATGTTATTTCATAATTAGGTAATTTATTTCCTGAGTAATCTAATATAACTTTATCGTTTAACACCTTTACACTATTAGGATATTTTTTAGTAGAGCCAGATTTCCAATAGAAATTAGTTCTAACTACTGAACTTGGATCTATATCTTCATTAAATTGGATTATGACTTCTTCAGTAGTGGCATTTGCATCTACTATTTTTGGTGGCTCAATATCCTTTATTATATCAAAGGAAAAATTTTGATCTAATGCCTTATAATCTGCATAGTCTACTAATCCTGATACATTTAAAATATGTTTACCTTCTTCAGGTGCATAATAAGAGGAATAATATTTTAATGTAATTACATTGTCTACAGTTTCCACTTGAGCTGAGATGCTCTTGCCATCAATTTTAAAATTTGAGGATTTAGCACTCCTAACTGGTTCTGACATATAAATCCTCAAACCCTTATTTCCCAATTGTTTAACGTCTTCTACCTTTGGGATTTCATTATCGAAAGCGTTAAATTCTCTATCCCTTATACTTATTTCTTTTCCTTTTGCTGATTTGATTTTATTTATGGATATTTTGTATGTATTTTGGTTTTTCATAGTTTCGTTAAGGGTTAGGACTACAGTAGTATCATTGTCTTCTAAACGTACTGATTTAACTGTGCCTGCGTTTGTATAGTAATTGCTAGCAAACAAGCTAGAATCTTTATCTACAGGTGCTGTGAAATTTATGGCTATTTCCTTAAGGTTGTCTGCTCTTACATCGTTTAATTCGAAGGGTAGCTCTTGAATTGTAAAGGTTTGAGATCTGGTACTTAAATCTCCACTTAAGAACCTATATTCATATTTCCCAGGTTGAAGGTTTTCAATAGGAAATGAAAATCGACCTTCATCATCTATAGAAATATCATAGTATTTTTCTCCAGAGGTAATATCCGAAGAAAGGGGGTTTAAATGGATTTTCAGCGCATGGGTTCCCTTTGCTACCCCTTCGAATACAACATTGTTTTTATCTATAGTTGGAACTACTGTCACATCAAAGGTATCTGGTATATCTAAATTTAACTTTTGAGCCAATGTTAAACTAGAGCCTCTAATGTTAAGCCTTAAAGCGTTAAGGGTCATAGCTGCCATTAATCCTCTCACTACATCTTCATCAGGTTTTGCTGAAAGTCCATCCATTAATCTCAATTTATCTGCAACTTCTGGCACCTTTCCATAATCCTTTACTTCTTCTCCATAGCCTAAAGCTCTCAATAGTAAAGTTTGAAATTGTTTAACTTTTACTGGTTTATCAAAGCCAAATTCTCCTTTCCCAATTCCAATAATAAGCCCTTTATCTACTGCCCAGGACACATAGGGTTTATAAAAAGAACTTTTTACATCAGTAAAAGTATCTTTTGCTAGGTATTTTTTTGCTGTAGCCTCTTCTTTATAGAGTCTGCTAATGAGGACTACCATATCCTGTCTTCTAAGATTGTTTTCTAACATCAAATCCCCAGTTTCTGAGCCTTGCAATACACCTAAACCTTCTAATATCTTTCCAGCTTGGTTATATAATTCTTTTTCAGAAGGAGCTCCAAAGGAAAAAGTAAAATTAGAAAATACTATAACTAAAGCTAGTATTAAAGATAAAACTTTTTTCATATATAAACTCTCCTTTCATTATTATCCTACCTTAATTATACACCATATAACTGATTCTAAATATTACATTATAATTACAATAGGTTTATTTATTATAGGGTATAATATATTTAATGGGGATAACTTAGTGTAAAATAATTGTTGGACAAAAAACAAAAAAATATAGAGAAATATCCTCCATTTGATATAATGTAATCGACAAAAACCACATTAAAGGAGGAA
>NZ_PPXX01000032.1 GCF_021655075.1 Clostridium sp. Cult2 | reverse complement strand
ATCTAAAATAAATTATTTAAAAATTAGCAAATCATAATTATTAGAAAAGGATGTCTATTCCTTGCTATCAATGACTTGAAATATTATAGTAGATGTCATTCGCTCTTTAAGAATATGTAGTCAAGCATATTTTCATTTCCACTTGACAATATTAAAACTTAATGCTATCATATTACAAAACTTAATAAAAATCCTCATCCTCAACGGGTGAGGTAGAGGCGCGATTGCTAAGAGTAACTATATTAAGGTCGGAAGCCAATGATATATAGGGAAAGGAGTAATCGCCGAAGTGTCAGATACCAAAATCTGATGCTGGGTTTACATCTAATAGATGTAGAACTGTCATCATTGTATTTGCCCGATACTTTGATGTTGAGCTATCTCACTGTGGGCCAGAAAGGGGAGAGGAATGTCTTTAGCTTTGCTATACATTGAAGCACTTGACAAGCCTGTCAGGTGTTTTTTTATATTTTTGAAAGTATAATAAATTTCAATTCATAATAAAAATATAGGAGGTAGAATATTGATGGATCATTCAGAACAATTAATTAAAACAAGAGATACAGGTTTTAAAAAGGAAATTAGTTTATTTGGTGGAGTTAGCATCTTAGGTGGAATAATGGTAGGCTCAGGAATTTTCTACTTAGGTTCATATGTGTTAATGAGAACAGGTATGAGTTTAGGTTTAGCTTTACTAAGTTGGGTTTTAGGCGGTTTAGTTTCACTATTAGGGGGAATTTGTTATGCTGAGTTAGGTGCTTCAGATCCTCGTGCTGGGGGTATGACCGTCTATTTAAATAAAGCTTATTCTCCCATAATTGGTTTTTTAAATGGATTTACCAGTTGGTTAATCGGTGGTCCTGGATCCATTGCTGCTATAGCAATTGCCTTACCAAGCGCTTTAACTGCTATTATTCCCATGGGGGAATGGACTATTAAAATTGTGGCTATAGGATTAATAGTTGGCTTAACCATTGTAAATTATTATGGTGTTAAATTTGGATCTAAGTTACAAAATATTTCTATGGTTGCAAAACTAATCCCGATTGGAATTATTATGGTACTAGGACTTTTATTTGGCAAAGTATCTCCTGATTTAAGTTTAACCCCTAAAACAGGAGATGTAAGCTTTGGAACCATTATTAGCATGATAGCCTTTGCAGTAGTTGCTAGTTTATGGGCTTATGAAGGATGGACTAATTTAAACACTGTAGCGGAGGAATTAAAAGAACCTAGAAAAAACTTACCTCTTGCTATTATTGTCTCTATAGTTTCAATTACAGTTTTATACACTCTATTTAATTATTCTATATATAGGGTTATACCTTATAATGAAATTGAAAGTTTAATAGCAAACAACGAGTTCTATTTAGGAAGTTATGCAGCAGAAAGGTTAATGGGGAGATCTGGTAGTCTTTTAGTTGTTATAGGAATGGTAATTGCAATGTTTGGAGCTTTAAATGGATGTATATTAGCCTTTCCAAGGATGTATTATGCAATGAGTATAGAAGGTCATTTCTTTAAAAGCTTTGGTAAATTACATCCTAAATATAAGGTACCTTATGCTCCATTAATTGCACAATGCTTAATATCCATTGTATTAGTATTATTTAGAAACTTAAATCAATTAACTTCTTTAGTTGTATTTTCTGGGATGCTATTCAATACTTTAGGTGTATATGCGGTAATAATTTACAGAAAAAAATTCCCAGATTTAAAAAGACCTTATAGAGTAATTGGTTATCCTATTACAATAATCCTAACAACTCTAATATTTATAGGACTTATGGTTAATACATTTATTGAAGACCCTATAACTTCATTAATAGGTTTGTTGGTTCCAGTCATTGGTATATTATTTTATCTTTATTTTAATATAAGAAATAAGAATACAGAAGAAGTATAAGGAGATGATATTTTGAGAACAATTTTAAAAAATGGTAAAATTTATGTGGAAAAAAACAATTTCCAAGAAGCTATTTATATTGAAAATGGTATGATAAAACAAGTTGGTACCAATGAAGATATTCTAAAAAATTATTCTGACAATATAATAGACCTTCAAGGGAAAACTGTTTTGCCTGGCTTTAATGATAGTCATATGCATCTTGCATCTATAGGTGCTGCAATGACTTCCTGTAATTTAACCACTGCCAAATCAATAGCTGAAATTATCCAACTGGGTAAAAATTTCTTAGAAGAAAATGAAGGTTTAACTGTTTTATATGGTCGAGGATGGAATCAGGATTACTTCATTACAGGTGAAAAACGCCTGTTGAACCGATTGGATTTAGATAAAATATCTATGGAAATTCCAATAGTATTTGATAGAATATGTGGACATGTTTCAGTAGGAAATACAAAAGCTTTAGAAGTACTAGGTGTAGATGGAAATACTGTTATAGATGGAGGAACAATTGAACTAGATAGCGAGGGGAATCCTAATGGTATATTTAATGAAAATGCAATTCGTTTAATACAATCAGTTATACCTGAAAAAGACGATAAGGATAGGGAAGAGGAATTTTTAAAAGCTGCTAATTATGCTTTAAGTGTTGGCATAACTTCTATCCAGTCCTGTGATATCACAGGCAAGGAATCCCAAAACATGTTTAATATTATTCATAATATCTATAATAACCAAAAAACGAAATTAAGATATAGTCATCAATTTAACTTTCAGGATATAGATGATTTGAAGTATTACCTAGAAACAGAATACAAAACAGGTCAATATGACGAGAAATTCTTATCAAAAGGTGCATTAAAATTGTTTAAAGACGGTTCCCTAGGTGCTAGAACTGCATTGATGTTAAAGGATTATGAGGATGCTCCAAGTACTAAAGGAGTGTCAGCATTAACCGATGAGCAGTTACAAGAGTTATGTAATTTAGCAACAGAACATAAAATCAGAGTAGTAACTCACGCAATAGGCGATGGTGCTGTAGAAAGCCTCATTAATGCTTATGAAAAAACTATGAAGGATGGGAAAAATAACCTTCGTCATGGAATTGTACACTGTCAAATTACCAGCATGGAACAATTAGAAAGAATAGCTAGATTGGATATACCAGTTATGTATCAACCTATTTTTTTAGACTATGACCTTAAAATCGTAGAAGCTCGTGTTGGGAAAGAGTTGTCAAGTACCTCTTATGCCTTTAATACCTTATATCAATTAGGGGCTCCAATAAGCTTTGGTACAGATTCCCCCGTAGAAGATTGTAATCCATTCCCTAATATTTACTGTGCAGTAACTAGACAAGGAATAGATGGAAATCCTATAGGTGGTTTTTATCCAAAAGAGAAAATGGAATTACAAGATGTTATTGATGTCTATACAATTGGTAGTGCTTTTAATGAATTTAAAGAAGATTTTAAGGGAAGGCTAAAACCAGGTTATGTAGCTGACCTAATTGTATTGGATATGGATATATTTACTATAGAAGAATCAAAAATTAAGGATATTAAAGTTGAAAAAACTATGATAGATGGAGAGCTTGTTTATGAAAGATGAATAATTAAGATAATAGGGTGTGTATAGAACAGAAGGCACACCCTATTACTTTAAGGGGAAGGCTATTAATATATTAAAATGAATTGATTATATCACTATTAAGATTTTTAATTATTTCCACAGCAAGTGATACAGTATTTTGAAAATCTTTAAAAGATGCATAACAGTGGTGAGTATGTACATACCTAGTAGGTATACCAAGAACTAGAGTAGGTACGCCTTCATTTGAAAGATGTATCTTACCTGCATTTGTACCTCCAGCTACTCTCACTGTATTTTGACATGTTATATTATTTTTATTTGCAATACTTTTTGCAAAAGTAATAAACCTATGATGAGATACATAAGAATTATCTCTATGTCTTATTTGTGGGCCATAATTAAGTCCTGATTGCATGGTGAATTTATCAGTATATATATCATCAGCTGGGCTTCCTTCAAATACTATAGCTATATCTGGTTTTATTGTATTTGAAGTTATTTGGGCTCCCCTTGTTCCAACTTCTTCTTGTGCTGCTAATGCGCCTATTACATTGATTGATAAATTTTTATTTTCCAGTTTTTTAAGCGCTTCTATTACAGCTGCACATCCTAATCTATTGTCAAATGCTTTACCCATCATAATTCCACTTTTTTCATTATATTCAAAATCTACAAATGGAACTATAGGAGCTGCCACATCTATTTTAAATTCGTTTATTACTTCATTTCTAGAAGTAGCACCTACATCTATTTGCATATCCGATATTTCTAATTTTTTTTCTCTTTCTGCAGCTGTCATGAAGTGTGGTGGCTTGGATGTAACTATTCCTTTTACATATTTTCCTTCTGTAGTTTTTATCATCACTAAATGTGCAGGAATATTATTTACAACCCATCCACCTAAAGGAATAAAATTAATAAGACCTCTTTCGTCTATGGATTGAACCATAAAACCTACTTCATCTAAATGAGCGTCTAACATGACAGTCATTTTGTTATTATCTCTTTTTGCTAAATTTAAGTAGCAATTCATCATAGAATCTTTTTTAAAGGAGAGATTGCCTTTGTAATTATTGACTACTTCTAAAACATTATCTTCAAAGCCTGGAGCTCCATAACAATTAGATAAATCTTTTATCATATTTATTGTTTCCATATTATACCTCCTATATTGTGGTTAATAATATTTCATTCAAGATACGTGCCAACTTATTCAATTGAAAATTATTTCACATTCGACAAAAAAACTGTATAATAAATATAATACGACAAAATAACACACTGTACAATAAGTTATTGTTAGTAAAATAAGGAGGAAGCATATGCAAAAGAGTATTTTAGTAGTTGCAACAAATCATTCCACAAAAGACGCTATGTACAAGCACCTTTACAATATATTTCATGAATATGTAACCTTAGATAGTTGCTTGATGTCAGAACTGGATGAAGAAAAAGAAAAAAAATATGATTTGATTATTCTTCCAAGCCAACCAAATGAAAGGACACCAAATAGATACATAGGAAATGAAAAGGTTATATATTCTCATAGAACTTTTGATTATAAGAAGATAGATGGAGCATTCGATTTAGAGCCAAATTCAGATGTATATTTTGTAAATGATAATGAATATGTAGTGGAGGAAGCTATGCAGCAGTTAAAGGATATGGGTGTAAATTATATCAATTTGATACCCTATTATCCTGGTTGTAAAGTAGATAAAAGTATTACAAATGCTATTACTGCAGGAGAAGCTCAGTATGCACCTAAACATATTAAAAGGATTATAGATTTAGGAAGTAGAGTTCCTAATATATCAGATATTAGTGAAATTGCATATAAACTAAAATTACCAATTCAATTAACTAATTCTGTTACGCAAGATTATCTTAAAAGTTTTGCTAATGTAGTTAAAAATTCTAATAATCAACTAAAAAAGTTATATGTCACACAACTAATACTTAAAAATGTTTTCAATAATATTGAAGAAGGAGTTTGTCTTATAAATGATAATTGGACTGTAAAGATGGCAAACAATAAATTTGGGGATATTTTATGCCTTTCCGATGTAAATATAATTAACAAAAATTTAACAGATATTTTCAATGACAGTGATATTAAGCTTGAAATAGATGAAGTTCTTAAGGATAGTAAAATTGTTAAGAATAGAAATAGGAAAGATGTGCTCATCATTAGCTATGAAGTGTATGGATTTAAAGAAAAATCCTATTTAATACATGTGAATTACACGGATAGTATTAACAAAAAAGAGTTTATCGTAAGAAAAAAATCTGATTATAAAGGAGTGCTAAAAAAATATTCCTTTAAGGATTATATTACTGAAGATAAAGCTACATTAAATATGATTGAGAAAGCAAAAAAAATATCTAAAAACAATTCATGTGTTTTAATTCAAGGTGAGAGTGGAACAGGAAAGGAAATAATCGCCCAATCAATACATTATAATTCTTCAAGAAAGAATTACCCATTTATTCCAGTGAATTTTGCAGCTATCCAACCAAGTCTTTTAGATAGTGAACTATTTGGATATGTAGAAGGTTCTTTTACAGGAGCCAGTAAGGGAGGCAGCAAAGGACTTTTTGAAATGGCCCATAAAGGTACTATATTTTTTGATGAAATAGGTGATGCGCCATTAAGTTTTCAAGTTAGATTATTAAGGGTATTAGAGGAAAAGGAAATAAGGAAAATAGGAAGTTTTGAAAGAATACCCATAGATGTAAGATTTATTGCAGCAACAAATAAAAACTTATTTGAAATGGTATCCAAAGGTACATTTAGAGAAGATTTATTTTATAGAATTAATGTAATGCCCATAGACACTATACCTATTAGACATAGAAAAGGTGATATACCCTTAATTTTTAACCATTTTATAAAAGAATATTTTAATGATAACGATATGGAGTTAAAGGACATATGCACAGATGAGGTAATAGAATATTTTATGGAATATAGTTTTAGAGGAAATGTTAGGGAAATTAGAAACTTAGTAGAGTATTTTTCTTGTATTAAAGGTGCGAAAAAGATAAGTTTATCTGAGCTTCCCAAATATATGACAAAAGTAGGTTTAGAATCTTCTAATGCAATTACAGAATATGAATATAACATACTTAATATTATAAATGATAATCCAAAGATAGGTAGATATAAAATTCATGAGATTTTAAAAACAGATTACAAGAGTATAACTGAAAGCAAGATTAGAACTATTCTAGAAAATTTGCAAAAACACAAATATATAGTGATTAATAATACTAGAGGAGGAAGTGAAATTACTTTCTTAGGAAAAATGATTATCGATAATATTCAGAACAAATCCTCCATTAGGTGATTATGAATTTGGTTAATTAACCTAATGGAAGGTAGATTTATTAAAAATATATCAAAAAGCAGTATATAATGCAAAAATACAAATATAAAACTATATTTTATATCACGGAATGTGGCACGGATTTTGCTATTATTATACCTAATAGGATATTGTCAAATTTAAATATAACAAAAATTGATAAAAAAGGAGAATACTTATGCACAAGTACATATTAAAAAGAATTTTAATGCTAATCCCAGTTTTAATAGGAGTTACTTTCTTAGTATTTTTTATAATGGCACTTAGACCAGGTGATCCAGCTGTTATTATTTTAGGAGATGGTGCAACAGATGAAGCTGTAGCACAATTAAGAAAGGAATTATCGTTAGACGATCCTCTAATCGTAAGATATGGAAAATATATGAAAGATTTACTTAGAGGTGACATGGGTGTATCCTATAGAAATCAGCTAGATGTTAAGGAGCAGGTTTTAGACAGATTTCCTAACACTGTACTTCTTGCTGTAACAGGTATGGTAGTAGCTCTACTTATAGGAATTCCTGTAGGAATCCTATCTGCAAAGAAACAGTACACGCTTGTAGATAGAATTTCTATGGTTGGTGCGCTAATAGGAGTGTCTATGCCAAACTTTTGGTTTGGATTAGTTGTAGTAATGTTTTTTTCATTAAGGTTAGGCTTATTACCTTCTTCTGGTATGGGTGAAGGGTTTGTAGAAATGTTAAAGAGTTTAGTTCTTCCAGCTTTGACCTTAGGTACTGGTGCTGCAGCAACAGTTACTAGAATGACAAGATCCTCTATGCTGGAAGTTATAAGACAAGATTATATAAGTACAGCACGTTCAAAGGGAATTAAAGAATCTCAAGTTACCCATAGACATATGTTTAAAAATGCTCTTATACCAATAATTACAGTTGTAGGGCTACAATTTGGATATTTGCTTGGAGGCGCAGTTCTTACAGAAACAGTATTTTCTTGGCCAGGTCTAGGAAGATTTATGGTGGAAGCAATTAAAACTAAAGATACACCAGTAGTACTTGGAACGGTAATATTTATGTCTGTAGTTTTTTCAATTGTTAATTTAGTAGTTGATATACTATATGCATTTGTTGATCCACGAATTAAATCTCAATATAGCACTGGTAAAGGAGTGAAATAAATATGAATACAAACAAAGAAGCAAAGGGGACAAAGCAAAGAACTCTATGGCAAGAAGCTTGGAGAAGATTTAAGAAAGACAAAGCTGCTATAGTAGGAGTTATATTTTTATTGATATTAACTATACTAGCAATTGTTACGGTATTTATTGATATTGGCACTGATGGGAGAATATATAATGAATATGTAATTAAACAAGATTTAAGAAATAGATTAGAACCACCAAGTATTAAGCATCCTTTTGGATTGGATGAATTTGGTAGGGATATGTTATTTAGGATGATTTGGGGAATTAGATATTCTTTGTTCTTAGGAGTATTAGCAATATTTGCATCTGTTTTAGTAGGAGGATTATTAGGTGCAATTGCTGGATATTATAAAAAAGCAGACAATATAATTATGAGATTTATGGATATATTACTAGCAATACCTTCTATATTATTAGCTATAGCTATAGTTGCAGCATTAGGACCAAGTGTTACTAATTTGCTCATAGCAGTATTAATATCTTATGTACCTACATTTGCAAGGATAGTAAGAGCGTCTGTCATGACTCTTAAAGATGAAGAATTTATAGAAGCAGCTAAGGCAGTAGGAGCAAGTGATATTAGAATTATATT
Source organism: Clostridium sp. Cult2 (assembly GCF_021655075.1). Lineage (GTDB taxonomy): Bacteria > Bacillota > Clostridia > Tissierellales > Tepidimicrobiaceae > Schnuerera. The sequence goes on along the minus strand of NZ_PPXX01000032.1, from coordinate 36,581 downwards.
TAAATATATAATACCTAATTCATTAGCACCTATTATAGTACAAGCTACATTGGGAGTTGCAGGGGCAATACTTAATATTGCAGGATTATCTTTCTTGGGTTTAGGTATAGAACCACCTACTCCTGAATGGGGTGGAATGTTATCTAACGCAAGAACGTATATAAGAGATTCGTGGCATATAACTTTGATTCCAGGCATGGGAATTATGTTAACAATATTAGCACTTAACTTAGTTGGCGATGGTTTACGTGACGCATTAGACCCAAGGCTTAAAAACTAGGATTAGGAGAGATGGATATGAATAATATATTAGAAATAAAGGATTTAGTAATACATTATGAAACAGATGAATCTGTTGTAGAGGCTGTTAACAAAGTTAATTTGAAGCTTGCTCAAGGTGATACATTGGGTATAGTAGGAGAAACAGGAGCAGGTAAAACTACTCTTGCTAAAGGTATAATGGACCTTATACCAGATCCTCCCGGAAAAGTAAAGGGTGGACAAATATTTTATAATGGGGAAGATTTATTGAGTTTTACAGAAGCAGAGATGAGAAATGTAAGAGGAAAGGAAATATCTATGATATTTCAAGACCCTATGACATCTCTTAATCCAGTAATGACCGTTGGCGACCAAATAGCAGAAGTAATACAAAATCATAATAAAATATCTAAAAAAGAATCTGATAAAAGAGCTAGGCAAATGCTTGAACTTGTAGGAATACCTGCTGATAGGTCGGGAGAGTATGCTCATCAGTTTTCAGGAGGGATGAAACAAAGGGTAATAATAGCTATAGCACTTGCTTGTAATCCAAAGCTTTTAATAGCTGATGAACCTACCACTGCATTAGACGTTACTATACAAGCTCAAGTTTTAAGTATGATGAAGGATTTAAAAACAAAATTTAATATGTCTATGATACTTATAACTCATGATTTAGGAGTAGTTGCACAAACTTGTGATTATGTAGCTATAATGTATGCAGGTGAAATAGTAGAGTATGGCAAAATTAGAAAGATATTCAAAAATACTAAACACCCATATACACAAGGACTATTTGGTTCGATACCTAGTTTAATAAAAAATGTAAAGAGGCTTACTCCTATTAATGGACTTATGCCAGATCCAACAAATTTACCAAAAGGCTGCAGTTTTAGTGATAGGTGTAAATATGCAACTGATTTGTGTAGAGAGCAAAATCCTGCTATTTCAATAGTTGATGAAGAACATTATGTCAAATGCTTTATTAATGAAGGGAAAGTAAAGGCGGAGGTTAGGTAGATGGCAGATAAAAATGAAATATTAAAAGTAAACAATTTGAAAAAATATTTTGATACACCAAGTGGTAAATTACATGCAGTGGATGATGTATCTTTTAGTATATTTGAAGGAGAAACTTTAGGCATAGTAGGGGAATCTGGATGTGGTAAATCCACCATGGGACGAACTATATTGAGATTGATTGAACCTACTGACGGGGAGATAATATTCGAAGGGGAAAATATAACAAATTGCAATCGTCAAGAAATGAAAAAGTTAAGGAAAGAGATGCAGATAATTTTTCAAGACCCCTTTGCTTCATTAAATCCTAGAATGTCTGTAAGTGAAGCTATTACAGAACCATTGCTTATACAGGGAATCTATCATAAAAAAGATAAAAAGGGAATTACAAAAAGAGTTAAAGAATTAATGAATTTAGTAGGATTAGCTGAAAGACTTATAAATACATACCCTCACGAGCTAGATGGAGGTAGAAGGCAGAGAATAGGTATAGCAAGAGCTCTTGCACTTAATCCTAAGTTTATAGTATGTGATGAACCTGTGTCTGCACTAGATGTATCTATACAGGCACAAGTACTTAATTTAATGCAAGATTTGCAAGAAAAATTAGGTCTTACTTATATGTTTATAACCCATGACCTATCTGTTGTAAAACATTTTTCCAATGATATTGCAGTAATGTATTTAGGGCAATTAGTAGAAAAGGCTCCAGCAGATAAGTTGTTCAAAAGCCCTTTACATCCATATACTAAAGCATTATTGTCTGCAATACCAGTTCCTGACCCTGATTATAGTATAGATAGAATATTACTAGAAGGTGAAATTACTTCACCTATAGATCCAAAGCCAGGTTGTAGATTCGCAAAAAGGTGTATTTATGCAAAACCTGAATGTGTTGGTGAAAATCCAGAATTGATAGAAATAGAAGAAGACCATTTTGTTGCATGTTATTTAGTTAAATAGTTATATATAATCTTTTTAAAGATTTGTATATATATTGTAAATAAAACACAAAGGTGATTGCAAAATTATTGCAGCTTAAAATCTAGCAATCGTCTAAAAAAGGAGGAAAAAAAATGAAGAAAATATTAGTATTATTGCTTGTGTTATCAATGATATTAACTGGATGTAATGGAGGGAAAAATAATGAACCTTCAAATCAAACATCTACAGGTGATGAGGAAACATCTGAAAAAGTGCAAAAGGATACTTTGATTTTCGCACAAGGTGCAGACGTTACCTCTTTTGATCCACATGTTGGAAAAGAAACACCAGCTATTACAGTTACAGACCAAATTTTTGATACTCTTACTAGTACAGATGATGATATGAATGTTCAACCTGGTATTGCAGAAAGTTGGGAGCAGTTATCAGAGACATCCTATAAGTTCAAACTAAGAGAAGACGTTAAGTTTCATAATGGAGAACCACTTACTGCAGAAGATGTAAAATTTTCATTAGACAGAGCAGTAGCTTCTAGTTATGTTTCTTATATAGTTAACTTTATATCAGATGTAGAAGTAGTGGACGACTATACAGTAATTGTAAATACTCATGAACCATATGCACCTATTCTTATGAATTTAGCTCACCCAAGTACTGGTATAGTTTGTAAATCTGTGGTAGAAGATGATCCAGATTCTCTTAAGGTTAAACCTATTGGAAGTGGACCATATAAGTTTGTAGAATGGAAACAAGGAGATTCAGTTAAACTCGAAGCATTTGAAGATTATTATTTAGGAGAGCCACCTACTAAGTATGTAGTTATGAGAGTTATACCTGAAAATGCTCAAAGAACTATTGCTTTAGAAACAGGTGAAATTGATATAGCTTATGATTTATCAGCGAATGATATTGATAAAGTTAAAGAAAACGATAAATTGGATGTATTAACTACAAAAACATCATCAGTAGGATATATTTCTTTTAATGTTGAAAAAGCACCATTTGATGATGTTAGAGTTAGACAAGCAATTGCACATGCAATAGATAAGGAACTAATAATAGAAACACTTTTATATGGACAAGGTGCTGTTGCTAATTCTGTAATATCAGAAGTAGTATTTGGTGGAGTAGAAGGACTTGAAGGATTAGAATATAATCCAGAAAAAGCAAAAGAATTATTAAAAGAAGCTGGAGTAAAAGAAGGAACTGAATTTACAATATGCGTAAATGACAATCAAGTGAGAATAGAAACTTGTCAGGTAATACAAGGATTACTTAATGATATTGGATTAAATTTAAAAATAGAAGTACTTGAATTTGGTGCTCTTATCGAAAAAACAACTAAAAAACAACATGATTTAGCATTCTTTGCTTGGGTTACATCTACATCAGATGCAGACTATACATACTACCCATTATTCCATTCAAGTATGCATGGTGCACCTGGTAACAGAAGTTTCTATAGTAATCCAGAAGTTGATAAATTAATAGAAGCTGGTAGAACTAATTCTGATTATGCTGAAAGAGAAAAAATCTACAAGGAAATTGCAGAGATTTTAGCAGAAGAAGTACCATCATTACCTATATTCTTCCAAAACATGAGTGTAGGAATTAATAAAAATGTAGAAGGATTTAATATTAATCCTATTGGATACCATAAATTACACACTGTAAAAGTTTATGAATAAAAATAATTAAGAATTATTTTATTGTATTAATAAAAGAAAGGATATGTATTAATGAGACTAGCACATATTTCTTGGAAAAAAGCAGAAAAGTATTTTGAGAATAATGACACTGTAATTATTGCTACAGGTAGTATAGAAAGCCATGGTACACATATTGCCCTTGGTACAGATACTCTTATTCCAGATAAAATTTTAGATATGATAGAAGATGATCTTGATGTAATGATTGCACCAACTGTTCCATATGGGGCATGTGACAGCTTAAAGGAATTTCCTGGGACAATAAGCTTGTCAGAAGAAGGCTTATATATGATTATGAAAAAAATAGTAGGTAGCCTTGTTAATCATGGTGCAAAAAAATTTGTATTTTTAAATGGCCATGGGGGTAATATATCAACCTTGAACAAAATATGTCTTGAATTAGACTCTATTAACTGTTTAGGTACCATAGTAAACTGGTGGTTACTTGCAGGTGAACTTAATCCTGAGTGGAAAGGCGGTCACGGAGGAGCAGAAGAGACTTCTGGAGTGATGGCTGTAAACCCTGATTTTGTAGATTTTGATGCTATTGAGCCTATGGCATTAAAAAATGTTTCTGATTCTTTACAGCAGATAGCTTTTTCTACTGTAGATTTTAAAGGGATTAAAATGAGTATACCTAGAAATATTAAAACCTTTACTAATAATGGATGGATTGGACCAGATCATCCTAGTAATGCATCTTTAGACTGGGGTGTAGAAATGCTTAAAGTTACATCAAAATTTATAGTAGAATATATAAATGAGTTTAAAAAGATTGAGCTTGACAAGTAGTGTTTTATTTATAAAAAAGCGGCAAAATATTGCTGCTTTTTTATATCAAAGTAAAATATTAAAGGAAGTGTATATATGAAAGGATTGATTTGTGGTGGAATAGCTCCCCATGGATTTTCAGTTGTTCCAGAAATATCAGGAGAAGAATTTGAATTATTTAAGCCTACTAGAGATGCAATGGAGAAATTAGGTAAGATAATAATGAAAAACAAGCCTGATACCATAGTTGTATTAACACCTCATGGATTGAGATTAAGGGAATATAATGCTATATATACAAGTGAATATTGTAGAGGGACTTTAAGTGGTAATGGTAAAACCGTAGCACTCGAGTATAAATGTGATACAGATTTAGCTAAAGAAATTCTTAAAAATGCTGTAGAAGAAAATATTCCATCTGTTGGGTGTAATTTTGGAGCTCTGGATGGAGAAGCATCAAATATTGAGATGGATTGGGGAACATTCATACCTTTATGGTTTTGCAAGGATAAAAACTATAAGCCTGAAATTGTTGTTATAGGACCAACTAGAGAAATATCCTTGGACAAATTAGTTAGATTAGGAGAAATAATAGGACAAGTTTGTCAAAAAAGCGATAAAAAAATTGTACTATTAGTTAGTGCTGACCAAGGACATTGTCATGATTCAGAAGGGCCTTATGGCTTTAGTGAAACTTCAAAGGAATATGATGATATAATATCATCAATAATAAGGGGTAATGATCTTAGCAAGCTTCTAGATATAGATATGGATTTAGTAGAAGAAGCTAAACCTGACAGCTTGTGGCAAATGCTTATTTTATATGGAGCTTTAAAGATAAAACCAATGCATGGAGAATTATTATCTTATCAAGTACCTACATATTTTGGTATGACTGTTGCAAGCTATAAAGCAGTAAAATAGGGTTTAGGAATAATATATGTAAGTTAAAAAGCACTTTTTGATTTATCATCAAAAAGTGCTTTTTAATTTAGCAAGTATAAGATAATATTTTTATACATACATAATAATATTTAAATTTTTATGATGTGCTTTTGTTTTTTACCCTTCATTTAAATGAGCGTATCTCTTATCCAAGGGTTCTATAGATTTTATTATAGAACCACCAAGACATACTTCATCTTGATACAATACAGCTACTTGACCTGGTGTTACTGCTTTTACTGGTTTATCATACATTATATGAATATTTCCGTCTTCTAATATATCTACTGTTACAGGGAAGTCTGATTGCCTATATCTAAACTTAGCTGTACATCTTAAAGGCATCTTTGGAAATCTTTCAAGTATCCATGAAGGAGATTCTCCAATTAATGAAGTGGAATAAAGGGCGGGATGATTTTCACCTTGAGCTACATAGAGTATGTTTTTCTTTAAATTTTTACCAGCTACAAACCAAGGCTCTCCTGTGCCAATTCCTCCTATTCCTATTCCTCTCCTTTGACCCAATGTATAGTGAATTAATCCTTTATGCTTGCCTAATTTATTACCTTTTACATCTATTATATCTCCCTCTTTTGTTAATAGATATCTATCTAAAAATTCATCAAAATCCCTTTCACCTATAAAGCAAATACCTGTAGAATCTTTCTTTTTAGCAGTATATAAATTATTTTTTTCTGCTAATCTTCTAACTTCTTTTTTTTCAAGATGACCTATAGGGAATATTGTTCTAGATAGGGCTTGCTGTCCTATTCTTGATAAAAAGTAACTTTGATCTTTATTTTTATCCTTTCCTCTAAGGAGATAATAATCTCCAGCTCTTTCTTCTACTTGTGCATAGTGGCCCATAGCTATATAATCCGCTTCTAATTGTAAAGCATAGTCTAAGAAAGCATTAAATTTTATTTCCTGATTACACATTACATCTGGGTTAGGGGTTCTTCCCTTTTTATATTCATCCAAAAAGTAGGTAAATACTCTATCCCAATATTCTTTTTCAAAATTTATTGTATAGAAGGAAATGTCTAATTGATTAGCTACCCTTCTTGCATCTGCAGCATCCTCTGTTGCTGTACATACTCCATATTCGTCTTTTTCATCCCAATTTTTCATAAAAAGACCAATTATTTCATATCCTGCTTCTTTAAGCAATAAGGCAGAAACAGATGAGTCAACTCCACCACTCATACCTAAAATTACTCTTTTTTTCATAAATTCCTCCTTAAGTTTATACAAAATCTAATTATGACTCTAATAAATATTATATCATTAATTGTATCAATTATAGCAAATTATATCATATTGTTGAGAATCCTATATATTTAGTTTAAAGGAATTTGTAATATGAATTTAATATATAAGCCATTAAGAAAAGCGATGTTTTAAGGTATAATGTAAATAAGTGAAATTCATCATATAAAAGAAAGGAGTGTAATATTTGAAAGGCAAGATATTCAATATAACCTTATTTACAATATTAGTAATGGTATTGATTTTCTCCCAATGGTTTAGTTTACAACCTTTAGCAGCAAGGCCTATTAGGTTAGTAGTAGATGGAAAAGATATTACTTCATTAACTAGTCCTGTAATAGAAAATGGAAGAACTTTGGTGCCAATTCGATTTGTAGCAGAAGAGCTAGGAGCAGATGTTGATTGGAATGAAAAAGATAGAAGAGTAACCATAAAAAAGGATAATCAATTAGTAAGCATGAAGATAAATAGTCGTTTAGTACAATACCAAGGGGAGGGAAAAGAATATAATTTACTAGATGTAGCACCTAAAATCATTAACAGTCGCACCTTTGTACCTTTACGTTTTGTTAGCAATGCCTTTGGGATAGGTATTGAATGGGATGATTCTAATAGAATAGTCTACGTTGATTCCAGTAAAACATCAGATATGGAGCCATTCTTTGATATAAAAATTTCCACCTTAAATTCTGGACAAGTCATTACTGGGAAAACTGATTTGCAAATAGAACTACCTGATGATAACTTAAAAAATGCAGTAGAGATAAAATATCTATTATTAGACCCAGATACATCGGAAGGATTTGTAATTGCTAGGGGAAGCAAGTTAAGTGATAAATATACTTGGACTCCTAGATTACAGGAAAAAGGTGAGAAGGTACTTGTAGCTGCTATTTATGATGAAAAAGGACAATTTTTAGCTGGTGATGCTATTCATCTTTATTTAGAAATAGTTCCTAAAGTTTCTTTAACTGGAATAGTAGAAGGAGAAACATTAGATAATACAATAAGCTTAGGTGCAGATACCAATTTTATTGTTTCCTATGTAAAATATGAAATTACTAATTTAGATACGGGAAAAACTAAGGTTATTGGTGAAGATGCTCCACTAGACCCATATGGCCTATACAAATGGGAACCCAAATTAAATGAAAATGGCAATTATTCTTTTAAAGTAATTGCTTATGATAGTGAAAATAGAGCTTATGAAAGTGAAAGTATTCCAATAGAGGTTAAAGTCAATCCTAAATTGGAATTATTGGGAGTTTATGATGGACAAACAGTAAATAAACCAGTTAATCTATTGGCTTCTAGAAATTTTGATGTAAGCGGAACAGAATATATATTAAGGGACCCCAAATCTGGAAAAGAAGAGATTATTAAAAAAATACCATATGGAAGTTATAGTTGGTTTCCAGGACCGGAACTTTCCGGTGAAAGGGAAGTATTAGTGAGAGTTGAAGTCTCAAAAGGAGTATTTTATGAAAGTAAGCCAATAAAGATTAATTTAGCAGGTAAACCTGTAGTTCTTTTAGAAGGTGTAGGGCCAAATCAAGTTTTAAGGGATTCAACTAAGTTAAAAGTGAAGAGTAATGTGAACTTAGACAGTGTAAGCTATATCCTAGTAAACCAAGAAACAGGAAAGCAAAAGGTAATAGCAAAGGATAAGAGCCCATTAATTGAACAGGTTTACACTCCTGTAAAAGAGGATATTGGATTTTGGAATATTAAAGCTATTGGTAAATATAAAGGCAAAGAAGTTTGTAGTGAAAACATTCCAATTAGAGTCTACCTAGGAGAAACATTTAAATCTTTGCCAATAATTGAGAAAGATAGGTTCCTTGATTTAGCATCAGGATTAGCTAGAGATTCATGGAGTAAAACAGGAATGTCAGCAGCTTTACAGACAGCCCAATCTATACTTGAAACAGGCTGGGGACAAAGTGTACCCGTAGATAAATATAGTGGTAAACTTTCATACAATCTATTTGGAATAAAGGGCAAAGGTCCTGCAGGCTCAGTAACTTACAATACCTGGGAAGTATATAATGGACAGACCTATTATGTTGACGCTGAGTTTCGTGCCTATAATGGTGTTAATGAAAGCTGGGCGGATCATAAGGGCTTTTTATTGAATTCTAGTAGATATGAACCTTTCAAGGAAGTAATGCATAATAGCACTCAAGGCGCTTGGGCTCTCAAGAGATCAGGCTATGCCACTGATCCAGAATATGCTTTGAAATTGATGAGGATTATAAAACAGTATGGATTAGATAAATTGGATAAAATAGGGATTTAACATTATGAAACCGACTAAATAAATATCAATTTAGTCGGTTTCATTTAAATGATTAAACATAAAATTAAAAATCATCTTTAAATAATTTTTCAATTGTGTTTACACTATTGCCAGCTCTCAATGGTTTCACTGATGGTCCTTCAATTATTTCTCCTTTATAGGTGAACCTTGATCCGTGACAAGGACAGTCCCAGGACTTTTCAGCAGAGTTCCAATTTAATTCACAACCCATATGTGGACAAGTAGTATTTACTAAATGAAGGGTTCCATCTTCATCTCTATAGGAACCAACTCTTTCTCCCTCTATTTTTACAACCTTGCCTTCTCCTGGTTCAATATGAATATCTTTAGGCAATGGAGAAAGTTTTCCATCTAATAGTTGGGCTGCCACATTTAAATTTTCTAGGATGAAGTTTTTAGCCGATGCAATAATATTCTTTCTAGAAGGATTGTATACATCTTGCCATTTACTTTTGCCTTTAACTATCAGATCTCTAAGGATCATAGCGGAGACCATACTATTTGTCATACCCCATTGTTGAAATCCAGTAGCAACATACATATTGGGAGTATCTGATGTGAAATGTCCCACATAAGGTATTCCATCTAAGGTAATATAATCTTGAGTAGACCACCTATATGGGATATCTTCTACGGTAAGGATTTGATTTGCAAAATCAATTAATTCTTGATAGTGTTTTTCCGTGTCTTCGCTTTGTCCAGTCATATGATTGGATCCTACAACTAAAATGAGTTCGCCATCATCAGTATTTTGATAACGAAGGGACCTGGTTGGATTTTCTGCATTTATATACATACCCCCTGGATACTTTTCTTTTGCTTTAATTCCAACGATATAGGATCTAATGGGGAAAATCCTAGAAAAATACATTCCCTGTTTATTATAAAAGGGGTATTGAGAGGCAATAATTACCATCTTAGTCCTTATCTTTTTTCCTTGCTCAGTGGTAATTAAATAATTATTATCTTTAAATTCTTCAATATCTACAGCCCTAGTATTTTCAAATATTTCAATATTATTATGTATAATCCTTGTTAAACCCAACAAATATTTTCTTGGATGAAACTGTGCTTGGTTATCAAAACGGATTCCTGCCTTTATTGGTATGGGAAAAGGTATCTCATTTACATAGGAGGCCTTAATACCCAACCTTGACGCTGCACCAACTTCATCTTGAATTTTTTTGATATATTCTTCATGTTGAGTATAGACGAATGCTGATTGGGGAATATAATCGCATTGGATTTGATTTTCCTCTGCAATTTTTTTAATTTCATGGATGGCTAATTCATTAGCCTCAGCATATTGTTGTGCTAGTTCCTTTCCAATTTTGTTTTGAATTTTATCATATATTAGTCCATGCTGAGATGTAATCTTTGCAGTAGTATGGGCTGTAGCACCTTGGCAAATTTTATCGGATTCAAGGACTGCGATTTTAAAACCTTCCTTTTGTAATAAATAGGCACATGAGATTCCTACTAATCCTCCTCCCACTATAACTAGATCTACATCTATATCTTCATTTAATGTTGGATAGTCTGTAGTAGGTGTGGAAGCTAGCCAGTAGGATTCAGGTAGATTTTTCAAATTAATTGTCATGTTATCCCTCCAAATATAGATAAAACTTCCTGCTAATCTATTTTTTACTTTTGGAACTTAAAATATTCACACCTTTTTTGAGATTTAAATGGGAAGATAATATTATAGCAAATCATATTGTACAGGATATGAAGAAATTGAATATGCAATAAAGGCAGTTTTAAGTGGAAAAGTTTAAATTGGTGGAAGCATTGACATAAATAAATATTGGTTTAGAATATATTAGGAAAGATATTTTATTAACATAAGAGGTGAAAATGTGAAATTTATTATACCAATATTAGTAGGAGCAACTATAGGCTATATTACCAATTGGATTGCAATTAAAATGTTATTTAGGCCCCATTATGAGAAAAAAATTTTTAATTTACATGTTCCATTTACTCCAGGTCTTATTCCTAAAGAAAGAAATAGAATAGCTAAGAGTATAGGAGAAGCAGTGGGAGTATATTTATTGTCTCCTGATGTAGTGGTGAAATCTTTATTTAGCAATAAAAATGATTATATAAATAAATGGGTTGAAATCTATATAAATAGGTTAAAACAAGAAGATAGGTCATTAAAAGCTATGATGGATAGTTTAAAGTATGAGAATTATAATGGACTAATAAATATTATAAAGAAGAAAATTACAGATTTCATTTGCTTTGGGTTACGAAAAGATGAATTTAAACAAAAATTAATCCATTTAGTTGATGAATACATTTTTGAAAATTCTAAGAATGAATTTTATCAACTCATAATTGAAAAGATTGAATTACTTTTTCATGAACTATCCACATCTGAGGAAGCAAAATTAGAATTGAAAAATGCTATTTTAGGAAAAATAAATGAGTTAACCTCTGATGAAAGATTATTATCTGAAATTATACCAGAGGATATTGTCTATACCTTTAAGGAAATTATTTATCAAAATGATGAAAATATTGCTAATATATTACGAGATACTCTTAATAATCCAATTACCGAATTAAAACTGAAAAGATCTATCACGAATATTGTTTCTAATAATATGAATAAATTAATTGCAATATTTATGAGCCCTGAAATAATATCGGATAAATTGTATAATCTGATAAAGGAATATATGGATAAACCTGAAATCAATAGAAATATTGTATTTATTATTACAACTATGATTGACAATATATTGGATAATAAAGTAGGGAAGATAGCTACAGAAGTTTCAACCAATATAGATGAAGGGGAAATGCTAAATATAACTAACGCAATTATTAGAATTATTACTGAAGAAGAAAACCAAAAAAAGGTTATTAATATAATAGATAAAAGGATTAAACTTGAAAAAGAGAATATAAGAGATGGTATAGTAGGCGTTATGTCCAAAAAACTAGAGATATTTTTGAATTCAGAAATATTATATAATAATATTTTCTTAATTATTGATGATACTATTAATAATATTATGAACAAGCCTATTTCCTCAATTGTTGGAAATGTAGATGAAGGAACAGTTGCTAATATTACTAATTTATGTAATACGATTTTCAAATACTTTATCCAAAATAAATTGCCTTATATTGTCCAAACATTTAATATTTCGAAGGTGGTAGAAGATGAGATAAACAGCTATGATGTAGCTTTTGCAGAAGAAATTATACTTGAAATAGCTCACAAGGAACTGAAGGCAATAACTTGGCTAGGGGCCTTGCTAGGAGGAATAATGGGCATGCTATCGCCATTATTACAGATGATTTAAATGGTATAAAAAAAGAGCATCTATAATTGTAGATGCTCTTAATAATCATGGTGGGCGATATTGGACTCGAACCAACGATCTCCACGATGTCAACGTGGCGCTCTAGCCAACTGAACCAATCGCCCATGAAGTAATTAATATTCTAGCATATTTTTATTAATATTTCAATACAGTAATTGCCTTCCTATTTTGAAATAGTAATAAATCAACTTTCTTGACAGGGATTTTCTAATGGGATAATATGAAGTTACAGGGGGTGTTTTATATGAAAAAAATTGCATTTTTTGCTTTCAGAGGTGAGCAAATGTGTTTTATGCATATACTATTAAATGCTTTAGATATGCATGAAAAAGGTATGGATGTAAAGATTATCATGGAAGGTGAGGCAGTAAAACTAATTAGAGAATTAGATTCCAGTGGAAGTAAGGTTTATAAAAAGGCTAGGGAATTAAATTTATTTGATTGTATTTGTAAGGCATGTTCCGCTAAGATGGGGGTTCTTACATACAATGAGAAATCTGGTATTCCAATAAATGGCGAACTAAGCGGACATCCTTCTATGACTAAATTTATTGAAGACGGTTATGAAATAATTACTCTCTAGAAATCATTAAAAGTGGCTTCAGCCACTTTTTTTATTTTCATATAAGTTAAAGTTGGTAAAGTAATATATAATAGGACAAAGGATTTAAATTGGATTAATAAATAGGCACCTAATATTAGGTGCCTATTACTACTACATAATACTTGAGTAAAACTCAACCACTAATTGGTCTTCAATTTCAATTGGTACTTCTTCCCTTTCTGGATATCTAATTAATTTACCAGAAAAGCTGGATTCATCTTTATCTAAATAAGGGTATAGGTTAGGGAAGTTGGAAAGGAAATTCTCTCTAAACAAATCAATATCTCTTGATTTATCCTTCAAAGAAACTATTTCCCCAATATTAACCCTATAGGACGGTATATCTATTTTTTTATTGTTCACTTCAATATGTCCATGGACAACCATTTGCCTTGCCTGCCTAATAGAAGAGGCAAAACCCAATCTATAGACTAAATTGTCCAATCGAGACTCTAATATTTTTATTAGTGCATAACCAGTTTGGTCCTTGGATTTTTTAGCTTCCCGTACATATCTCAAAAATTGTCTTTCCATTACCCCATAATATGCTCTTAATCTTTGTTTTTCTAGTAATTGCATACCATAGTTAGATAGTTTTTTATCTGCTCTAGAAGTGCCCTTTTTAGCTCTATTCATGGCCTTGGGATGACCACATACATTTAACCCTAATCGTCTACATTCTTTGAATCTAGGGTTCATTTTCTTTGCCAAAATTATCAACTCCATATAATATTTTGCCGCGATAATTTAAAGCCAATACTAATATATCATAAATTAATCTAGTTGTAAATGATAATTATTATCATTATAATACAAATAATAACAAATTAATACTAATAACCTATCAGGCCATAAACAAAGTTATTAATGTTTTTTTTTAATAAATAAGGGAATATATTGTATAGATATAAAATTTTCAACAAAATAAGTTAATTTTTCGGAGGTGGTATTTTGATATCTGAGTTAATGAAAAAATATTTTATCAAACAGAAGATGATGAGGACTGTAATTATTTCTTTAATTCCTCTAATTCTATCTTCTATCTATTTTTTCGGTTGGAGGTCTTTGGTTCTTCTTTTTTGGGTGACCCTATTTGGAGTGGTTACTGAATGGTTTTATGAAAAGAAACAAGGGAAAAAAGTTACGGAGGCTATTTTTGTTACTTGCATACTTTATGTATTAACCCTTCCGCCTAGGACGCCTATTTGGATAGCAGTAGTAGGAATAATATTTGGAGTATTTTTTGCTAAGGAGATATTTGGTGGTTTTGGGAGAAATCTATTTAATCCTGCTTTAGTAGCAAGGGCTTTCGTATATGTAACCTTTCCAGAACCATTGACTATTCAATGGTCTAAAGCTGCAGCTGGTTTTCCAGGTGGTTTTGCTACATATATTACGGAAAATATTGACGCAATATCTCAAGCTACACCTATGTTAATCTTTCGTGATACAGGAGAAATGGTATCTTCATTAAAATTACTATTAGGTAATGTTTCAGGTTCTTTAGGAGAGACCAGCGCTATTTTAATCATTCTTGCAGGAATATATATTTTGTATAAAAAAGTAGCCTCTTGGCAGACTATGGCTGGAGTATTAATTGGGTTTACAGGATTAAGTGGTGTTTTATATCTTTTAGGTAATCCTCAAATTCCAAATCCTATTTTCGGAATATTATCTGGAGGTTTTCTCTTTGGGATGGTATTTATGGCTACAGACCCTATATCTTCTCCAAGGACTAAGGAAGGGAGATGGATATATGGTATTCTAATAGGTGTAGTTACAGTTATAATACGGGGATATGCACTGTTTGCTGGAGGAATGATGTTTGCCATATTAATAGGAAACACCTTTGCTCCTATTATTGATGAAGGTGTTAATTATTATAAAAAAATGAAAAAAGAAGGCAAGGAAGGGGTGACTGCATGAAAAAATCCTTTAGTTTTCCAATTGTTTTTATGGTGATAATTACTGCAATTTTCACTTTGATACTTGCTTATCTTAATTATGTAACTACTGATGCAATTGCTTTTAATGAAGAAACCGATTTAAGAAAAACTTTGCTTTATGTATTCCATATAGATTTGCCTTCTGAAGACCCTATGATAATAGAAGAGGTATTTAATAAATATGTAGACAAAGAGGAGATAGGAGATGAAACTATTTATTTTATTAAGGAAAATGAAGAAACTATAGGATATGCTTTCCCTGTAGGAGGAACTGCTCTATGGGGTACTGTCCAAGGATATGTTGCTGTAACTGAAGATTTTAGCCAACTCTTAGGGATAGATTTCGTCTCTCATAGTGAAACACCAGGGTTAGGTGGTAGAATATCTGAAAATTGGTTTAAAGAACAATTTAGGGGATTAGATTTGACTGAGGCAAAGGATGGACAATATATTATATACAGGCCTGCACCAGATGGAAATGTAGATGGAATAGCAGGGGCTACTCAGACTACAAACTCTGTTGGCAAATTTCTAAATGAAGATATACATGAATTTATTAGCAAAATGAGGGAGGGGAAATAAATGGTAGGAGATAGTCCAAAGAAAATTTTCAAAAAGGGAATTTGGGAGGACAACCCTATATTCAAACAGGTTGTTGGAATATGTTCTGCATTAGCAGTAACAAATCTGATGTTAAACTCACTGATAATGGGATTAGGGCTTATATTTGTAACAGCTTTTTCAGAGTTAACAGTATCAATTATTAGAAAATTTACTCCAAAACATATTAGAATGATGGTTCAAGTTCTTATAATATCTGTCTACGTAATAATAGTAGACATTTTTCTAAAGGCTTATTATCCTGAGATGAGTAAAGCATTAGGGCCTTATGTAGGACTCATAATAACAAATTGCATAATAATGGGAAGATGTGAAGGTTATGCACAGAACAACCCTCCATTGAATTCTTTTCTTGATGGTATAGCTTCAGGAATGGGATATACAATAATACTACTTATTATATCCTTTATTAGAGAGCTCTTTGGGTTTGGAACTATTTTTGGATATAAGGTATTAGGTGATTGGTGGACCAACTGGACGATAATGGTTATGCCACCTGCGGCCTTCTTTATATTGGGAGTGATAGTTTGGTGGGCTAGAAGCAAAACCACTGAAGAAGAAAAAGAAGGAGGTGCCATGAACTAATGATAGAACTCAATCCCTTAGTTATATTTTTTGCAGCCATATTTACAAATAATATGATATTTAGTTATTTTTTAGGCATGTGTTCATTTATTGGTGTATCTAGTGAAATACCTACTTCATTGGGATTAGGACAGGCAGTTACTTTTGTTTTAACCTTTACCACAATATTAAACTATATAATCTATCACAATATATTAGTACCTCTTAATTTAGAGTATTTAAGATTTATAGTATTTATAATAAGTATAGCTGCCTTTGTTCAACTAATTGAAATGATAGTAGAAAGATATTTCCCAAACCTTTACTACGCTTTGGGCATATTTTTACCACTTATTACTGTGAATTGTGCAATACTAGGGGTGTCACTATTTATGGTAATTAGGGAGTATACTTTTCTTCAGTCTGTGGGGTTTGCTGTAGGCTCTGGAATTGGGTGGACTTTAGCAATTGTTGCTATGGCTGGGGCTAGGCAAAGAATAAAGAGAACAAAGTTTCCAAAGGGGTTAGATGGTCCTGGAATTACATTAATTATTACTGGTCTGATGGCCTTAGCATTTATTGGTTTTTCAGGCATAGTCCAAATTCAATAGGGGGGAAAAGATATGGAAACTATACTAATTACAACAGCAACTGTAACAGCTTTTACTGGTATATTAGCATTTTTACTAACCCTTGCAGATCGAACTATTGCCAATTATGGAGAGATGAAGCTAACAATAAATGATGACAAGGAATACATAGTAGATGGTGGTAATACCTTGTTAGCAGCTTTAATCGATCAAAAAATTTTCATCCCCTCCGCCTGTGGTGGGAAAGGCACTTGTGGATATTGTAAAGTGAAAATATTGGAAGGTGGTGGGCCTGTTCTTCCTACAGAATTGCCTTGGCTTTCTGAAGAAGAACTAGAAGATAAAGTAAGACTTTCCTGTCAATGTAAAGTAAAAGAAGATATGAGAATTGAAATTCCAGAAGAGTTATTCAATGTAAGAGAATATGAAGTGGCAGTGGAGTCCATTGAAGATATGACTCCAGTAATAAAGAAATTAAGATTAAGATTTAAGGAAGGTGAGGAAATTAGCTTTAAACCAGGCCAGTATATTCAGTTAAAGGCTCCAATTTATGAAGGAAATGATGAAGAAGTATATAGAGCTTATTCAATAGCTTCTCCGCCTTCACAAAAAGATTATATAGACCTTATTATTGGATATGTGCCTAATGGTATAGCTACTACCTATGTTCATAAACACCTTAACGTAGGAGATACTGTCGATATTAATGGACCTTATGGAGATTTTTGTTATCAAGATAAATATGATAATGAGATGGTTCTTGTAGCAGTAGGTACAGGTATAGCTCCAATCCTATCAATTCTATACCATATGAAAGATAAGGATATAAAACGAAAGGCAAGATTTTATTTTGGAGCAAGAACTCCTGAGGATTTATTTCTATTAGATGAGTTGAAGGAATTAGAAGAAACTCTATATGATTTTGAGTTTATTCCGACCCTTTCCAGGGCGTTAGATGAGCATAACTGGACAGGAGCAAGAGGAAGAGTAAATGTACTATTGGACCAACATATAAAAAATCCAGATGATAAGGAAGCCTATTTATGTGGTAGCCCTGCCATGATAGATACGGTGGTAGAATTATTAAAGGAAAAGGGTATTCTCGAGGAACATATATATTATGATAAATTTTAATATGTTTTTGGATTAAATGGGACATTTCAATGTCCCATTTAATAATTACATAAAAATTCATAGGTAATTATATACTAAATATGATAGAATCGTAATTACAATGAATATGATAAGAGGTGTATTTATGTTTAATATTGGTGAAATGCAGAAATTGGAGATAAAAAGAAATACTTCCGTAGGAGCTTTTTTGAACAGTAAAAATAGTAGTAGAAAGGATGAAGATATATTATTGCCTAAGAAAGAAGTACCAAAAGATGCTAATATAGGTGATGAGATAGAAGTGTTTATCTATAGAGATTCTAAAGATAGATTAATAGCTACAACTAGAAAACCAAAGATTACATTAGGAGAAATAGGACCTTTAAAAGTAGTAGACATTACAAGAATTGGTGCATTTTTGGATTGGGGATTAGAAAAAGATTTGTTTTTACCCTTCAAAGAACAGACAATGAAATTGGAAAAAGGAAGGGAATATCTAATAGGATTATATATAGATAAAAGCGACAGACTATGTGGCACCATGAGAATTAAGGATTTTCTTAGAAGTGATTCTCCCTATAAGGAAAATGATTGGGTAAAGGGAACAATTTACAGCATTAATGAGGAAATAGGAGCTTTTGTAGCAGTAGATAACAAATATGAAGGTCTAATTCCTAAAAAAGAATTAATAGGAGTTTATGTACCAGGAGAAGAAGTAAACTTAAGAGTAGTTAATGTGAAAGAAGATGGGAAATTGGATCTTAGTTTAAGGGACAAAGCCTATATGGAAATAGATAAGGATGCAGAAACAATACTAAGTAAGGCCATAAGAAACGGTGGTATACTTTTATTAAATGATTATAGTCATCCTAGAGAAATTAGAAAAGAATTGAACATGAGTAAATCAGCATTTAAAAAAGCTGTTGGAAGATTGTTAAAGGAAGGTAAAATTAAATTTATTGAAGATGGTATAAAAGTATTATAAAAATGGAGAATAGGGAAAAATTGAGAAACTATACCCTTTATATGAATATACTAGTTATGAGTATTATTAAAGGGGTGGTTGAATGAAATATATATCTATGGTAGATTATGGTGATGGTTCAAACTTGGAGGAAAAAGTCAATGAGTGGATATTAGAAAATGAAGAAAACTTGCTAGAGATAATAGACATTGAATATACTCAACACGGGAATGTGTACTTAGCTACAATAACTTATTTGGAAAGAGAATGATATATAGTCTAATCAATATTAAGTTGGATATTGAATCATAATAGAAAAAACATTATCTGGGTATAAATGTAGATAATGGGTAAGCATACAAACATATGCTATAATAAAAAACTGACGAGGTGATAGGATGGAAAAAACTTTTATCATGATTAAAACTGATGGGATACAGAGAGGCCTTATAGGAGAAATTATAGGAAGAATAGAAAAAAAGGGTTTTAAGATTACAAGGGCAAAACTGTTTCAACCTAGCAGAAAATTAGTTGAAGAACATTATATTGAACATAAGAAGAAACCTTTCTTTGAAGAATTAATAGAATATATTATAAAAGGACCAATTATGGCAATGGAGGTTGAAGGAGAGTCCGTCGTAGAAATAATGAGAATTATGATAGGAGATAAGGACCCAAGGAAGGCTCAACCGGGCACTATTAGGGGAGATTTTGCCTATTCACTTACTCAGAATATTATCCATGGTTCCGATTCCATTGAAAGCGCAGAAAGGGAATTAAAATTGTGGTTTAGTTAAAGAAACAAGGGGAAGATTTAATATTATCCCCTTTTTTATTTCATATGATAATATTTCGAGTATCTAAGTTCTTTTTTAATTTTTGAAATGATGATATAATATTAATTAAATATATATTTTTGTTTTGTGGGGTGAATTGTTATGGAGAAATTAGAAAGAAAAGAGCTAATATTGAAAGGAAATATGTATAAGGCAATTACTGTACTGTCCTTGCCCATTATGATAAATAACTTTATTCAAACCCTGTATAATTTAGCAGATGGAATTTGGGTAAGTAAACTGGGATCCGTCCAATTTGCAGCTACTTCTTTTGTATGGCCAGTAATATTTTTATTTATATCTTTAGGTATTGGGGTTTCTATTGCTGGTACTTCTATATTGTCTCAATTAATAGGTGCTTCAGAATATGATGAGGCAAATAAATATGCAAGTCAGCTAATGGTAGTATCATTAGCATTTTCCATATGTTTTGCATTATTAGGATATACCCTTAGCACATATATTATCAAGCTAATGGGAGGAAGTGGAGATTTAGCAATATATAGTGATATCTATCTAAAAATAAGTTTTTTAGGTTTTCCCTTTGTATTTTTGTTTTTTAACTTCAACTCTATAATGACAGCTCAAGGGAATACGTTGGCACCAACAATTCTTAGCGCTATAAGTGCCATACTCAACGTAGTATTAGATCCTATTTTTATATTTACATTGGATATGGGTGTAGCAGGAGCTGCTATAGCAACAGTATTATCCCAAGCCTTATTAGTATTTTCTGGAATATATATATTAAAAAAATATTCTCTTATAATAAAGCCAGATTTTAAGGGTTTTAAATTTGATAAAAAGAAATTGAAAAAGATTTTGGAGGTGGGATTTCCCGCTAGTATTGGTCAATCAGGAGCGGCTTTAGGCTTTGTAGTTTTAAATAGTTTTATTGCTTCATATGGTACAGCAACATTAGCTGCTTTTGCCATGGTGAATAGGATTACATCTTTAATTATGCATCCACCTATGGGTATAGGTGCAGGTCTTACCTCTATAGTAGGTCAAAATATTGGAGCAAATCAATTTGACAGAGTTCAAGAAGCTTTTAAAAAATCAGTAATAATAACATTGTTTCTATCTTTTGTAGGAGTAATCCTTCTGTTATTGAAAGACAGGGAATTAATCGAATTTTTTATGCGTTCCAAAGATGATATGGAAGTAATAGAACAAGGAGTTACATATCTTAGATATATAACTGTAACTATGCCTTTGATGGGATTATTTAGTATATTTCAAGGACTTTTTCAAGGTTCAGGCCATACTAAATATTCTATGACAATGGCTATTGGACGTCTTTGGTTTATTAGAATTCCTATGATTTTGATATTTAAACATTTTACTAATTTAGGACCTGTAGGTATATGGATTTCTATGAGCTCCAGTAACTTTATAATCTGTGTATATGGTTATGTAATTTATAAAATGAATAAGTGGCAAGAAAGAGTAATTAATGTGGAACAACAAGGTTAAAAATAATATAAATTTTAAATCCATGGAATATTTCATGGATTTTTTTATTTATAAAACGAAAAATAAATTTGTATTAGGTGTATAATAGTAAAAGAAATAACAATAATAAATATACAAGGAGTGGTAGAATGATTAAAAGAATAAAAACAAATCTAGACGTTGTAGAAGCAATGCTATACTATTGGCAAGCTACAAGCGAAAAAGAAAAGGTTGGAGAACCTTATATATTAAGCATAGGTGATTACCCCGAAATGAAGTATGTATATGGTGAAGGTTTTGATAAGGAATCTATAAGAAGGGTACTTAGCGCTATTTCTAATAGGGAAATGCTAAATAGTGAAAGTAAAAAGGAAAGAAAGTTTTGGAACAATAATATGTGGATGTTAGAAGATTTGGGATTTACCAATATGATGGTACAACCAGTAAAGACGTTAAACTTAGATAAGCTTATAGATAAATTAAATAGTATAAATAATAATTTTGAATACGATCAAATAGAAGTAATTTTTGTACCTGGTCATTTAGATGAATATATAATTGATGGAAATAAACTAATAATTAATTTCTTCAGAGTAATGCCTGATTTATATGAAGAGGGTAAGGTAACCATTGGAGATAAAGATTTTAATGATTATATTGAAGAAAAATTAGTAGAATTAATTAGCAAATAGTGGTAATAAAATATAATCTAAATAGATTAGTAAAAGGCATCTACTGATTATTATGTAGTTGCCTTTTTTATGCTAGTGTTCATTTGATTAAAAAAAGAGTATAATATAGAAAATGATATGGTATAGAGAAGGAGGGAGAATGATGAATTTTATTCAAAAAATAGAAAATGTATTAAGAAGCATTAAGAATAGTTTTAAGAGATTTCCTGTAACCATAGGGGTATCAACAGCTTTGGTTATTATGCTCATTATTCTATCGGAAAAGGCTACACAATTTACTCAGAACACAAGGGATATTTTTCAACGGATAAATATGATTATTGCCCTTGGGATTCCTTTATCTTTGTGTATAAAGCTAATATATGAAAAAAGGAAGGATTTAAATACTATATATGAAATATTGGGCTATATATTGGGAGCAGGCATTTTAATAATTTATTATTTCTTATTATTAAAAGATTTTGCTATGGTGAGTATGATAAGGTATATTGGAATTTCAATTTTTTTATATTTAGCTTTTGCTTATATACCTTGGATTGGGAAAAAAGAAGGTTATGAATTTTATATAATAAAATTATTTTCTAGTTTTTTTCTTACTGTAGTATATTCTCTAGTTCTTTATCTAGGTATATCTGCAATAATTTTCACCATTAACCAATTATTTAATGCCAATATACCAGGGAAATATTTTTATTATACATTTTTAATCATAGCAGGAATATTTGCCCCTTCTCTATTTTTAGCTCGAATACCTAAAATGGATGAAGATTTTGATGAATATGAATATCCTAAATCCTTAAAGGTACTGTTGTTATATATTGTAATTCCATTGATTTCAATATATTCAGCTATTTTATATGCATATTTTTTGAAGATAATCGTAACTAGAAATTGGCCTCAAGGTTTAGTTTCTCATTTAGTTCTATGGTATTCAGTCTTAAGTGTTATAGTTATATTTTTAACAACTCCTATTTTAGACAAAAACAAATGGGCATATAGGTTTAAATATTGGTTTTCAAAGTTTATCTTTCCCATTTTAATAATGATGTTTATTTCTATTGGTATTAGGATTAGAGCTTATGGCGTTACAGAAAATAGATATTTTGTTGCAATTCTTGGTTTATGGGTATTAGGTATTATGCTTTATTTTGCATTGGGGAAAAAGTTAAATAATATAATTATTCCCATATCTTTATCCATAATAGTGTTAAACTCTGTATTTGGTCCATTGAGTAGTTTTTCAATATCAAGGTTTAGCCAAAACAATAGGCTTAAATCTATTTTAATAAAAAACCAAATGTTAGAGGATAATAAAGTCCTTAAAGCATCAGGGGATATATCTTCTGACGACAAAGAAGAAATCAGCGCAATACTTAGATATTTTCAATATAGTCACTCTCTAGAGGATGTTAAATATATACCAATAGGTTTTAAAATAGAGGATATGAATATGGTATTTGGATTTCCATATGTAGACAAAAATTTATACCAATATAATTATTTCCATTACTATTCAGGGCAGATAGGTAAGAACATTGAAGTAAAAGGATATGATTATCTATTAGAGGGTTATGGTATAATGGGTAGAACTGAAATCAAGGACAATATTGTTGTTTCATATAATCAAGGGAATTTCAATTTTGAAATAGAACAAAGGGATAAATTAATATATAAGACCAATTTAAAGGACAATGCATTAAAGATTATAGGAAATAATAAGGATAAAAATATTAATGATAAAAATATTATAGATTCAGATAAAATGGTATTTATAGATGAAAACGATAAAATCAAAATTAAATTTTTTATTAACAGCATAGATGGAGAATGGGGAAACACCTTAGAGGATACAATATTAAAAAATATAGATTATTATGTATTAATCAGGATTAAATAGTTTTCTTTCAAAACAAAAGGGGTAAAATAATCATAATAGAATTTTTTAAAAAGGGGATGATTAATATGTTAAAGAAAGAACTAGACATAATAAAACAAGGGATTTTAAACGAGATAGAAGCCTATGAATTTTACCGAATGGCTGCTAATCAAGCAGGTACTAATGAAAGTAAAGATGCTTTTATGGAATTAGCCAATGAAGAACTAAAGCATGTAGGATATTTAGAAGCATTATTTGACAAAATTAAAAGTAGCGATGAAGATGATGTAAGATTAGCCTTTGAAGCAATGCCACCTTCTCCAGAAATTTACAGCTGGGAAAAGGTGGACAAAGAATATACTAGTTTAGCAATGTCAGTCTTTAGTATTGGAATGCAGATGGAAAAGGCATCAATAGATTTTTATGAAGCAGCAAAAACCAAGACAAATATTGAAGAGGCCAAGGAACTATATGATTTATTAATAAAATGGGAACAAGTCCATCTAGACCAATTTACTGAACAATATAATATGTATAAAGAGGATTGGTGGGCAGAACAAGGATATGCACCGTTTTAATATATTACATAGAGGGTTGCTCAGCAACCTTCTTCTGTTTTAATTATGCTTTTGAAATTATATTATAGAAAACTAATGAAACTATTCATAATATTAGGAGTGATATGTTGAAAACTTTAAAAGAATTTAGCCTAGTTTTGATTATACTTTTAATAGGTCAAATTTTACAGCAAAAATACAATATTCCTGTACCAGGAACCATATTAGGTATGATGATTCTATTATTATTATTAATGACTAAAATAGTAAAGATTGAAAGGATTGAAAAGATAACAAATGTATTATTAGAACATCTAACTCTATTTTTTGTTCCTCCTGTTGTAGGAATAATAAAATTATTTGACAAAGTAAAAGATATTTGGTTGTACTTACTAATCATATTACTTATTTCCACTATAGTAGTAATGGTTGTAACAGGAGTAACCATTCAGTTTTTAGATAAACATATATTTAAAAGACGTAAGAAAGGGGCTTAGAATATGACAGTATATTTAGATACTCCTTTATTTGGGGTGGCTATATCAATAATTGCATTTATTATTGGGATTTACATAAATAAAAAAAGCAAAATATCAATTTTCAATCCTTTGCTTCTATCTGCAATAATTATAATTGGTTTTCTATCATATTTTGATATAGATTATGAAGTATATAATAAAGGTGGAAGTATTATTAGTTTTTTTATTGCACCTGCAACAGTTATATTAGCTGTACCATTGTATAAAAATATTAAACTGCTACAGGAAAGATGGCTATCCATATTAATAGGAATTACTGTAGGGAGTTTAGCTGGGCTTATTACTATTTATTTATTGAGTAAATTTTTAGAAATAGATAATACAATTATGGTTTCTATGTTTCCAAAATCAACTACAACAGCCATTTCCATGGAAATAGCAAGCCAAATAGGTGGATTACCTGTATTAGCAGTAGCTTTTACAGCGGTA
Organism: Clostridium sp. Cult2; assembly: GCF_021655075.1. Taxonomy (GTDB): domain Bacteria; phylum Bacillota; class Clostridia; order Tissierellales; family Tepidimicrobiaceae; genus Schnuerera. The sequence continues at coordinate 11,214 of NZ_PPXX01000032.1, read as the reverse complement.
GCTGGCATAGGAGGAAATTTTATTGGAGAATATTTATTGAGGTTATTTAGGATAAATGATAAGGTTGCTAAAGGGGTAGCTTTGGGAACTGCCTCCCATGCTTTAGGAACTGCTAAGGCGATGGAAATGGGAGAAACAGAAGGCGCTTTGGCTTCTCTATCAATAGGCCTTGCTGGTATTATAAGCGTGTTTTTAATTCCTTGGTTTATGAACCTATTATTAATATAAATTCAGAGGAGAAAATGATATGAAAAATGAAATTAAAGAATGGATAAGATCTATAGGAATAGCTTTATTATTGGGGATTATTATTACTTCTTTTATACGAGGTACAAGAGTTTATGGTAGTTCTATGAGTCCTACTCTGAACCAGGGTGATATATTAGTGATGTTTAATAGTAAAAAGATAATCAAAGGGGATATTGTAATAATTGATACGGATTTAGAAATTAAACCTGAAGACTTAAGGGAATTAAATCCTATAAGTAAATTAAAAATAGGGAAGACTAAAAAACTGGTAAAGAGAGTAATTGCTACAGAAGGAGATAACTTAGTTATCAAAAATGGCAAAGTTTTTTTAAATGGTCATGAACTAAAGGAAAATTATATTAATAGTAAGGAAACTTTTGGTGATTTAAGAATAGAAAGGGTTCCAGTAGACAAATTATTTGTTATGGGTGATAATAGGGAAAATAGTTTAGATAGTAGGGATAGACGGGTTAGCTTAGTGGATGTAGATGACGTTATGGGTAAAGCTATACTACGATTATATCCTTTTTCTAAGCTTGGTGTAATTAAATAAATATTAAGTATAAAGGAGATGAGCAGATGAAGGAAATTGTCCTAGCAGGAGGATGTTTTTGGGGAGTAGAGGAATATATGTCTAGGATTGATGGAGTAATAGAAACTAAGGTTGGTTATGCTAATGGTACTACGGAAAACCCTACCTATGAAGAAGTATGTACCAATACTACTGGTCATGCAGAGGTTTGCTATATTAAATATAATGAGGATATTTTATCATTAGAAGATTTACTCAACAGATTCTGGAGAATAATAGATCCTACATTATTAAATAGACAAGGGCCAGATATAGGTAGTCAATATAGAACAGGAATATATTATATAGACAAATCAGATTTACCTATAATTATGAAAACTTATGACCAACAAAAAAATAAATACGATAAACCAATATTTACAGAAGTAGAACCTTTAAAGGTATTCTATGATGCAGAAGAATACCACCAAAAGTATCTAAAGAAAAATCCAGGTGGATATTGTCATATAGATTTAAACGCCTAGTTATATTACAGTTATATTACAAATAAGTTTCTTTTTCGGTGCCTGGCACCAAAAAAGAAACTTATTATTAATCAAATAGCTTTTTTAGTATATCAATATCCAATTCATTAAAATTAGTTACTATTAAATCAGCTTCTGACAAATCTTGGTTGCCAGAATTTTTATTTTGAAGACCAATACATTTCATTCCAGCGGCCTTTGCTGCTTTTACACCATTTTGGGCATCTTCTATGACTAAACAGTCTGATGGTTCAATTTTTATTTTTTCAGCTACGGTTAAAAATATTTCTGGGTCTGGTTTTCCTTTAATTACTTCTTCACCACTAATATAAAAATCCATATATTTATACAAATTAAACTTCTCCACTATCGTATCTACAGCCTTTTTATTATTAGATGAGGCTAAGGCCATAAGATACCTATGTTTATATAGATTTAACATAAACTTTTCAAAATTTTCAACTAAATTGATTTTATGAATATTTTCAACAAACCTTTCTTTTTTTATTTCTATCATTTCTTCTATAGAAGGTTTTAAATTAAATTGTTTTTTGTAGGTACTCCACATATGATAATCTGTAGTACCTACAAAGGTTTCATGCTCTTCCCTACTAATTTTACCTCCAAATTCTTCAAGCAGTTCCTTCTCTAATTCAAAATGCAATGGTTCACTATCAATAATTACTCCATCCATATCAAAAATTATAGCTTTCAAAATATCGCTCCTTTAATTGATTTATACATTTATTTTTAATATAATGAATGATGTTGTTTAAATATTTCTGTATATAAATATATATTATTATAAATAATAAGTCAAAAAATGTAGTACAAAAGTAGTAATATTCTTTTTATTTCTACAAGTATTGACACTATATATAGAGGTCTGATAACATATAAGGGCAATATGTTGTAAAATATCTAACATGGGAGGTAGTAATGTGATTACAAAGATTAAAAAAAGAGATGGTAGAGAAGTACCTTTTAATATAGAAAAAATTACAAATGCAATTTTTAAGGCTGCTCAAGCTGCTGGAGGACATGATTATGATACTTCTTTAAAATTAGCTGAAGATGTAACAATTCTTTTAAACGAAAAATTTACTGATAAAATTCCTGGAGTTGAAGATATTCAGGATATTGTAGAAAAAATTCTGATAGAAAATGGACATGCTAAAACTGCAAAGGAATACATATTATATAGAGCTGAGAGAACTAGGGTTAGAGAAATGGATACAAGATTAATGAAGGTTTATGAAGATTTAACCTTCAAAGATGCTCAAGATGTAGATATTAAAAGAGAAAATGCCAATATCGATGGAAATACTGCTATGGGAACCATGCTAAAATATGGGTCTGAAGGGGCTAAACAATTTTATGATTTATTTGTGTTAAACCCTGCCCATTCAAAAGCTCATAAAAATGGTGATATACATATTCATGATTTAGATTTTTTAACATTAACAACTACTTGTTGCCAGATTGATATTGTGGAATTATTTAAAGGTGGATTTAGTACAGGCCATGGCTACTTAAGAGAACCACAAGATATTCAAAGCTATTCTGCTTTAGCTTGTATAGCAATCCAATCAAATCAAAACGATCAACATGGAGGTCAAAGTATTCCTAATTTTGATTACGGGATGGCATTAGGTGTAGGGAAAACCTATGTTAAATTCTATAGGCGAAATCTAATTAAAAGTGTTGATTTATTAATAGAAGATCTAGATTTAAGTGATAATATAAATAATATATTTAAAGTATTGGAAAAAGAATATAATCTTGTACCTACTTTAACTGATTATAAAGAATATAAAAGAAGGGAAGCTGAGTATTTAAATGAATTGTTGAATGATGAGAAATTGGTTGATAAAATTCAAAAGTTTGCAGAAAAAAATGCACATAAGGATACGGACAAGAGGACTTATCAAGCAATGGAAGCTTTTGTTCATAATTTAAACACTATGCATTCAAGGGCAGGAGCTCAGATACCTTTTAGCTCCATTAACTATGGTACTGATACTTCAGTAGAAGGCAGAATTGCCATGAAGAATTTGCTTTTGGCTACTGAAGCAGGATTAGGTAATGGAGAGACACCTATTTTTCCTATACAAATATTTAAAATAAAAGAGGGCATTAACTATAATGAAGGAGATCCTAATTACGATTTATTTAAGTTAGCTTGCAGGGTAAGTGCTAAAAGATTATTCCCTAACTTTTCTTTTATTGATGCTCCCTACAATCTAAAATATTATAAAGAAGGACATCCGGAAACGGAAATTGCCTATATGGGTTGTAGAACAAGGGTTATAGGAAATGTTTATGATCCATCTAGAGAGATAGTAAATGGAAGAGGTAATTTAAGTTTTACGACTATTAATCTGCCAAGACTAGGAATCAAAAATAAAGGAAATCTAAAGGCTTTTTATAAAGAATTAGATCAAACTATGAACTTAATAATAGAACAATTAATAGAAAGATTTGAAATACAAGCAAGTAAAAAGGTTCATAACTTTCCATTTTTAATGGGGCAAGGAGTATGGATTGATTCAGGTAAACTTCACAAGGATGATTATATAAGGGAAGTATTAAAACATGGAACCTTATCTATTGGCTTCATTGGACTAGCAGAATGTTTAAAAGCTTTAACTGGTTTTCATCATGGAGAAAGTGAAAATTCCCAAAAAGTTGGATTGGAAATAATCGAACATATGAGAAAACGTATGGATGATGTAAGCAATCAATATGGTATGAATTTTACCCTTTTAGCTACTCCTGCAGAAGGTACAGCTGGTAGGTTTGTTAAAATGGATAGGGAATTATTTGGAAATATCGAGGGAGTTACCGATAGAGAATATTATACTAATAGTTTTCATGTACCTGTATACTACCAAATTACAGCATATGAAAAGATAAGCATAGAAGCTCCTTACCATGAACTAACTAACGCAGGACATATTACATATATAGAATTAGATGGAGATCCTGTTCAAAACTTGGACGCTTTTGAGAAGGTAGTTAGATTTATGAAGGAATCAGGAATTGGTTATGGTTCCATAAATCATCCAGTAGATAGAGATCCAGTCTGTGGATATACGGGAATTATTAATGATACTTGCCCTAAATGTGGCAGGGTAGAAGGAGATATTAAATTCGATAGAATTAGACGAATTACTGGATATTTAGTCGGAACCTTAGATAGATTTAACGATGCGAAAAGAGCCGAAGAAAGAGACAGAGTAAAACATTTATCCTGTTCTTATGAATAAGAGGTGTATCTATGGAAGAAAAAATAAAGATTGCAGGATTAATAAAAGAATCTATAGTGGATGGACCAGGGATAAGATTAGTAGTATTTACTCAAGGCTGTGTTCATAATTGTATAGGCTGTCATAACCCTGAAACCCATTCCTTCAGCAAAGGGCACTATATTTATGTAGAAGAAATAGTAGAAATGTTTAAAGAAGACCCTTTACTGGATGGGATAACTTTAAGTGGAGGAGAGCCTTTTCATCAAGGGAAAGCATGCGCTATTTTAGCTAATAGGGTAAAAAAACTAGGTGGTAATATAGTAACCTATACTGGATATACTTTTGAAGAATTAATAAAAGAGATTGATATCAATAATGGATGGAAGGAATTATTGAATAAAACAGATATTTTAATAGATGGTAAATTTAATATAGAAAAAAAGAGTTTACTTTTAAAGTTTAGAGGCTCAGAAAACCAAAGAATAATTGATGTTAAAAGTTCTTTGGAAAAGAATCAAATAATTATTGCTAATATATAAATAGAGAGACATCTGGATTTGCAATCTAGATGTCTCTTATATTTTATAGCTCATCAATTTTTGCAGCTAATATAAAATCATTTTCGTGAAGACCGCCAATTTTATAAGTCCAAAGTTGAATGACTACTTTTCCCCAAGATAGATAAATATCAGGATGATGTCCTTCCTCTTCTGCAAGACTTCCTACTTTATTAGTAAAACCTAAAGCTTCTTTAAAATTTTTAAATTTATAAATTTTTTCTATTTTTTTATTATCTATTACTTCCCAACCTTCTTTTAAAGATTTATGGAATTCTTTAATTTCATCTATCTCTAAAGTTGGAGCTCCAACGCTACAAGGAACACATTTTTTTGATGTTAAATCCTCCATCATTTCACCACACTTTCTAAATAAGTATTGTATTAAAACTATACCCATAAGAAAGGATCATTATCAAAAACATCTGGCAGGGTACTAAATCTCCCCTTCGTCCTATTAATTATTATTATTTATGTTATAATTATAGTAAAAATTATTAAGAGGTGTAAACAAATGACTGTGAAGAGTGTAAAAAAGCATATAGAAGAAGGGGAATTAAACTTAGCAATTATTGAGATGGATACAAGTACTGCAACGGTAAAATTAGCAGCTAAAGCATTAGGAGTTCAGCCTGGACAAATAGCAAAAACTATGGCTTTAAGACTTAAAGAAAGGGATATACTCATTGTTGCAAAAGGGGATGTAAAAATAGATAATAAAAAGTTTAGAAATTATTTTAAAGAAAAAGCAAGATTTATTAAGCCAGATGAATTGGAAGAAGCTACAGGACATCCTGTAGGGGGAGTATGCCCTTTTGGGCTTAGTAAACCACTAGATATATATTTAGATATATCTTTAAAGGAATTTGATTATGTTTATCCTGCAGCTGGAGGGATTAATACCTGCATAAAAATTGAGGTAGATTATTTAAGTGAAGTAACAAAAGGAACCTGGGTAGATATTTGTAAAGGTTAAAACCGGGAGAAGGTTATGATATACTTATATATGAGCATTATACAGCAACATATACTTATAAGGAGGGGATAAGAGTGAAGGCATTATTAATAATCGACATGTTAAAGGATTTTATAGATGAGAAGGGTGTATTGACTACAGGACCTGCAGGGCAAAAGATAATACAATTTATTAAAGAAAAAACAGATGAATTTAGAAAAAATGATTATCCTATTATCTATATATGCGATAATCATGAAAAGGACGATAAAGAATTTGATATGTTCTTACCTCATTGTATAGTTAATACAGAAGGTAGCCAAATAATTGAAGACTTAGAAGTGAAAGATGAAGATAAAATTATTAAGAAAAGACGATATAGTTCATTTTTTGGAACGGATTTAGATATTTATTTAAGAGAAAAAGAAGTAGATGAAATTTACTTAGCTGGGGTATGTACTAATATTTGTGTTCTCTATACAGCAGCAGATGCTAGAAACTTAGGATATAAAGTAAATATCTATAAGGATGGAGTAGCCTCTTTTGATGAGGCAGCTCATAATTTTGCATTAAAAGAAATGGAAAACACCTTAGGCTGTAGGATAATAAATGGAGAATGAAAGATTATGGAGTTGATAGAATGAATGAAGATATTAAAAAACTGGCAGATATCATAAAAGATTCAAATAATATGGTAGTGATGACTGGAGCAGGTATGGATACGGAAAGTAATATTCCAGATTTTAGATCTAAAGATGGATTATGGTATAAAGTAGATCCAGCAAAAGTAGCTACAGTAGAAGCTTTACACGAAAATTATCCTTTATTCCATGAATTTTACTCTGCCAGAATTAAAAATATGGAGAATATTACTCCTCATGAAGGCCATTATGTATTAGCAGAATTAGAGAAAGAAGGTTATATAAAAAGCCTAGCTACCCAAAATATTTCTGGATTACATGCCAAGGCAGGAAGCCAAAATGTTTATGAACTCCATGGAAATATAAGAAAGATAAGATGCAATGAATGTAATACAAGCCATTCTATTGAAGATTTTTTGGAAGAAAGAAATTGCAAAAATTGTGGAAAGAATGCTTTAAGGCCAGATATAGTTCTATTTGGAGAAATGTTGCCAACTATTACTTGGCAAAATGCCATAAGAGATTTGGAGAGGTCAGATCTTTTAATGGTCATAGGAACCAGTCTACAGGTATATCCAGTAAATCAATTTCCCTATATGACTAGAGGAAAGACCGTATATATAAACATGGAAGGGACTAGGGGATATAATTTTGATATTGAGATAATTGGCAAGGCAGGAGAAGTATTAACTGAATTGAGAGAAATATTATTTAAATAACAAATTTGAAATGTGCTAAAGATAAAAAGTCATAATAGGAGTTATTAAATTGTAACTCTTGAATAGGAAAGCCTTCCTATACAGACCTAAACAAAGTTTAAAAAATCATTAAACTATTTAGTATTAGGTGAATATAGTATAGGAAGGAGGTATTTTATATGACAAAGAGAATAGGATTAAGGAGAATAGGATTTTTAGTAATTATCTTTCTATGTTTTTTTATTAAGGCGGGTTATGCTGAAATATTAGATAATGAATATGTTTTAAAAGAATATGTAAGCAGTGGATATAACGGGAATATTTTAGAGCAAAGAAATACACTTCTAAGATTTCAAGCAGAAAATAATTTATCTGTTGATGGTATAATTGGAGATATTACCAATGAAGCCCTAATTAATGAAAATAAACATATTGTAGATATAATTCCTGAGGAATTTATAGAAAAAGAATGGTTTATAGTCATAAATAAGACCAAGAAGATATTAACGGTGTATAATAATGGAGAGATATATAAGAAATACCCCGTTGCCCTAGGAAAATCTAATTCACCTACACCAAATCATAAATTTACCATAATAAATAAGGTTAAAAATCCTTATTGGGGAGGAATGGGGGGCAAATTTAAACCTGTTAGAGGTGGGGATCCAAGTAATCCCCTTGGCAAAAGGTGGTTAGGTCTTTCTACGGAAAAATATAATGGATATGGTATCCATGGCAATTCAGCACCCTTTTCTATTGGTAAATATATTTCTGCTGGTTGTATTAGAATGATAAATGAGGATGCTGAAGAGTTATTTGAATATATACCGATTAATACAGAAGTGTGGATAGGCACAGAAGAGGTATTAGAAGAACGGGGAATTAAACAATATATAGAATATGATCAAATTGAAGAAGTATGTTCGTTAACATGGGGAAATATAAAGTGGCAGATTATGTAAAAATCTGCCACTTTTATGAATTAGGGAGTATTATCAATGAAAACCTATATTTCCTACAGTTCTACAATATTTCTCTACTTTTTTCAAAACATTATATCCTATCAATGTACCAGTTATCATAAATCCTATTAAAATCCACATCTCCATCTTTAGTGGAAGTAAAGTATTTGTATCTAGCAGGATTCCCCTTATGGCATCATACCCGTAAGTTAGGGGTAAGGATAGAGATATAGCCATTATGGCTCTTGGCAATACGGTAATAGGAAAGGATTCACCAGACAATAGGGTTAAAGAAAAACTGGTAATATCTATTATATTATTAGCATTATTTGTAATCAGTACTAATGAAGCTATTCCAAATCCTAATCCATATAAAGCTATTAGCATAGGTAAAAGTGTAACTATTGCAGGTAACATACCTTTGCCAATATTAAATCCAAACATAATCCATATGATAAAAGCAACGGTTAAGGCATTCACAGTGGTAATAACTAATGAGAAAATAGATCTACCTATTAACTGTATCCAAAGAGGTATAGGTGTTAGCCAATTGGATTCAATTACTCCTGCATCCATTTCATTTTTTAGGGAGAAGCCCATACCCCATAATACTGAGCTAACAAAGCCCCCAATAATACTTCCAATTACTAAAAATGCCATATAGTCGGTAGTTCCCGCGTATTGACTAAAACCTATATTTTCACCCTTTATCTGAAAAGCTTTAGATAGAAAGTATACAGGTGTAATCCATATTATAGGTTCAACTATTCTAAATATGGCATTAGCTGGATATCTAAAGAAAATCTTTGCATCTTTTTTTATTATAGCCATAATGGCGATTAGATAAGCTTTTATTTTCATTATATTTTCCTCCAATCTTAGACTAATAATGGCCTAAGGAACCAGAATCCTTTGCTTTCTTTTGAGTGTAGAAAAAAGATAATACACCTAGACTCATAAGGACAATACCGGAAATAATTAAATAAATTATTTCTTTATTTATTTCCCCAATTGTAGCTCCAGAGGAAATAACTGCTCTTAGTGCATTTATACTATGAGTCATAGGTATAACCTGGGAAATATTTTTCATCCAATTGGGTAGTACTGCCAATGGATAAGTTATCCCACAAAAGATAGTCATTATTCCTCGAACTAAAAATACCATTGAATTTGCTTCCTTAACCCATAGAACCAAAGAGGCAAAGATAAATCCAATTCCATATACAGCAGGTATTGATATTAAAATAATCAATAATGCCAATAGAGGGTTTCCAACAAATTCAAAATTATAAAATATTTTAAATTCAACGATTGAAACTACAATATAAATAATACTGACAAATAACTGAAAAATAGAATATCCAAATAATATGCTGATTTTAGGTATAGGGCAAAGCCAATTTGATTCTAAAGTACCTCTCATTTGTTCAACTCTTAAACTAGACCCAAAGGACCAAAGCATAGAATTAATCCACATCCATATGGTAGTTCCAATTAACATATAGGTGGTATAGTCTGTAGTTCCTGCAATAGATTGAAATTGGGCTAAAGAATTATATCCAGTGCCAGATAATGCTTTAGCAGTAAATAGATATCCAAAGGGGAAAATAACAGGCCATATTAACAATGGTATAAACCAAGATGGATATCTTAGCATTATCCTCCATTCTTTTTTGAATACCGTAAATATTGGTAAGAAAATATCCATTTAAATATCCTCCTATTCTCTTAATGACTTTCCAGTAAGGCTAATGAATACATCTTCCAGAGTAGGCTCTTCCACTCTGAAGTTGGTAATTTTTATATCAGATGAAATAATATTTGATATTAAACTGCTTATGGTATCAGACCCATTAGCAATATGAACTTTGACTTCCCATCTTTGAGTTATATCATTGAATTTGAAGTTGATATTTTCAACAGAGGGAATATCTTTGATTTTCTCTTGGGCATTATCATTCCAATTATTTAATTCTAAGATTATTATATTGGTCCTATTCAAACCATTTTTTAAATTATAAGGAGTATCCATTGCTATAATTTTTCCATGATCTATTATGGCTATCCTATCACTAAGCTGATCTGCTTCTTCCATATAATGGGTAGTCAACAGTATAGTCCTTCCTTCTTCCTTTATTTCTAATATTAGTTCTCTTAAATTCCGAGCGGATTGAGGGTCTAAGCCAGAAGTAGGTTCATCTAATATCAATATTTCTGGGTCTGAAATTAAGGCCTTAGCTAAAGCAACTCTTTGCTTCATTCCCGTAGAATATTTTTCTACAGTTTCATCTGCTCTTTTTTCAAGATTAAATCTTTTCAATAGATTATTTATTTTTTTATCTGCTTTTTTTCCTGTTATACCGTTCATAGCAGCAAAATATTCTAAATTTTCTCTTCCTGTTAGTTTCCAGTAAGTACTTCTTTCTCCTGCTAGTACAGTACCTAAATTTTTCAACACTTCCATAGGTTTTTCTACTCCATTTATGCCATTTACAATTGCTGTACCAGAAGTAGGCCTAAGCAAAGTGGATATCATTTTTATGGTAGTAGTTTTCCCAGCACCATTAGGGCCTAAAAAACCAAATATTTCGCCTTTATATACATTAAAGCTTACATTATCTACTGCAACAAATATTTCTTTTTCCTTACTAGTTCTAAACAAACCATTTTTTTTCTTTATTTCAAACTCTTTTCTTAGATTATTTACTTGTATAGCAAAACTAGTCATAGTAATTACCCCTTTCAAAATCAATTAAATTTACTAAATAATGGATTTAATATAATGATAAATTAAAAAGCTCAAAATGTCAATAGCAAAACTTAAAATAATTAATATAAAAATTAA
>NZ_PPXX01000031.1 GCF_021655075.1 Clostridium sp. Cult2 | reverse complement strand
AAAATGGGGGGTCATTGTTTTTGTTTTATAAAAAACTATGTAACCCTTGATAATATAAGGTTTTAATAAAAAATAGGAGTGTCAAATTTGACACTACGATTAGTTTTTAGGAGGAAAATATATGAAAAATAAAAAGTACACAATTGAAACCCATGGTTGTCAAATGAATGAGCACGATTCTGAAAAAATATCTTGGATATTAGAATCCATGGGATATGAATGGACAGATAATAAAGAAGAAAGTGATTTCATAATATATAATACTTGTTTGGTTAGAGAAAATGCTGAATTGAAAGTATACGGTCAATTAGGTGCATTAAAGGATTTAAAAAGAAGAAAACCAGATATTATACTGGCTGTCTGTGGTTGTATGATGCAACGTGAAGAAGCTAGGAATGTTATACTTTCTAAATATAGACATGTAGATATAATATTTGGAACAGGGAATATTCATAAATTACCACAGCTTATTAATAGATATTATCAAACTAATAAAACCGTTGTAGATATAGTGGAGGATAATAGAGAAATAGTAGAAGATATAGAAGCAAACAGGAAATATTCATTTAAAGCTTTTGTAAATATTATGTATGGTTGCAATAATTTCTGTACTTATTGCATTGTACCCTATACAAGAGGTAGAGAAAAAAGCAGAGAACCAGAAAACATTATTAAGGAAGTAGACAATTTAGCAAAAGAAGGGTATAAGGAAATAACTCTATTAGGACAAAATGTCAACTCCTATGGTAAAACCTTAAGTTATAACTACTCATTTGCAGATTTATTAAAAAATATAAATAAAATTAAAGGAATTGAACGTATTAGATTTATGACATCTCATCCAAAAGATTTATCAGAGGAACTAATTGAAGCCATGGCAGAATCAGATAAAGTGTGTGAACATTTACATTTACCTGTTCAATCTGGTAGTAATAAAATTTTAAAAGCCATGAATAGAAAATATACCAAGGAAGATTATTTAATACTGATAGAAAAAATTAAGAAAGCTATACCTAATATTGCTATATCTACAGATATTATCGTAGGTTTCCCAGGAGAAACTGAAGAAGATTTTAACGAGACTTTAGATTTAGTTAAAAGAGTTAGATATGACTCAGCCTTTACATTTTTATATTCAATTAGGGAAGGTACCCTTGCAGCAAAGATGGAAAATCAAATTCCTGATAAAGTAAAACATGATAGATTCCAAAGGTTGTTAGATACCCTATATCCAATATTCTATGAAAATAATCTTAAATATAAAGATAAAGTAGTTGAAGTATTAATTGAAGAGGTAAGCAAAAACAATGAGAATGTATTAACTGGTAGATCTAGAGATGGTAAACTTATTCATTTTGAAGGTAATAAAGAGTTAATTGGAAGTCTAGTTAACGTAAGGATTGAAAAAATAAAATCTTTCACTTTAGAAGGTTATATTATTTAATTCGGAGGTTTTGAATTTGGATAACTTAACACCAATGATGAAGCAATATAAAGCAATTAAGGAAAAATATAAAGATACTATTCTCTTTTTTAGATTGGGAGATTTTTATGAAATGTTTTTTGATGATGCTATTATTGCATCAAAGGAGCTTGAAATTGCATTAACTCATAGGGAAGCAGGAGGGAATGTAAAAGCACCAATGTGTGGAGTACCTCATCATGTGTCTGATGTATATGTTTCAAAATTAGTAAAAAATGGTTATAAGGTAGCTATATGTGAACAATTAGAAGATCCTACACTAGCAAAGGGATTGGTAGATAGAGATGTAGTTAGAGTTATAACTCCAGGAACTATAACTGACACCAACGTGTTAGACGAAAAATCTAATAATTATCTTGTTTCTATTTATCTAGATGAAACTGGTGTAGGTTTGTCCTACGTAGATAGCTCTACAGGAGAAATGTATACTACAGAATCTTTACGCGAAGAGAATGAATCATATAGCTTTATTTTGGATGAACTAGGAAAAATTTTTCCTTCAGAATTAGTATGTAATGAAAAATTTTTAGAAAATAAAAAGATAATCAAAACCATTAAAAATAGAATAAATCCTTATATTAATATTTATAACACTGAACAGATAAATAAAAGCAATTGGAATAATCTAATAATGAATCATTTTAATATTGATAATTTAGAAGAGATAGGTTTAGAAGGAAAAATGTATTCTATCCTATCTACAGGAAAACTACTGGATTATCTATATGAAACCCAAAAAGATTCCCTTAATCATATTAATAATATTGAATTTTATACTATAGATGAATTTATGATACTAGATATAAATACTAGAATAAATTTAGAAATACATGAAACCATTATGACAAGGCAGAAAAAGGGAGCTTTGTTGTGGCTATTAGACAAAACTTCGACAGCTATGGGTGGTAGATTATTAAAAAATTGGCTAGAACAACCTTTGTTAAACATCAATGAAATTGAAAAACGTCAAAATATGGTTCAATTATTTGTGGATGATATCATATTAATGGATCAAATAAAAGATTGTTTAAAAGAAATTTATGATTTAGAAAGGCTGATTGGTAAGATATCCTATGGTAACTGTAATGCTAGAGATTTATTCTCGTTGAAAATTTCAATTGGTATGATACCAGAGCTAAAAAAGCTATTACTCCAATCCAATAAAAAAGAGTTTATCAAATTAGGAATGGAAATTGATTCGCTAAATGAGGCTTATGAACTATTAGATAAATCCATTGTAGATAATCCCCCTATTTCAGTAAAAGAAGGAGGATTAATAAAATTAGGTTATGATAAAAATTTAGACGATTTAAAAAAAGTGAGTACTATAGGAAAAGAATGGCTAGCTAATTTAGAAACGGAAGAAAAAAGCAAGACAGGTATTAAAAATTTGAAAATTGGCTTTAATAAAAAGTCAGGATATTATTTTGAAGTTACAAAATCTAATTTTAATTTAGTACCGGACTATTTCGTTAGAAGACAGACTCTAACCAATTCTGAAAGATATTATACTGACAGGTTAAAAGAGATAGAATCAAAAATACTAGGAGCAGAAGATAGGATTGTAGATATTGAATATAATTTATTTCAAGATATAAGGAATAAAGTTAATAAACAAACCCATAGAATTCAGAGAGTTAGCAAACAAATTTCTGAAATTGACGTAATTAATTCTTTTAGTCAAGTTGCTTATAGTAATAATTATGTTAAGCCTAAACTAAATAATAGAGGGATTCTTAACATAATAGAGGGAAGGCATCCTGTTGTTGAAGCAACAATGATTGATGGTGTATTCGTTCCTAATAATACTTTTATGGACAATAAAAGCAATAGAGTTCAAATTATTACAGGTCCAAACATGGCAGGCAAATCTACCTATATGAGACAAGTAGCTATTATCACTTTAATGGCACAAATTGGTTCTTTTGTTCCTGCTAAGGAAGCAGATATATGTATTGTAGATAGAATCTTTACTAGAATTGGTGCTTCTGATAACCTATCCCAAGGTGAAAGTACTTTCATGGTAGAAATGAATGAAGTAGCTAATATTATTGAAAATGCAACAAAGAATAGTTTAATAATATTAGATGAAGTGGGTAGAGGTACTAGTACTTATGATGGTCTTAGCATAGCCTGGTCGGTTATTGAACATATTGCTAAAAACATAAAAGCCAAAACTCTTTTTGCAACCCATTATCATGAGTTAATTGAACTAGAAGAAAGTCTAGAGGGAGTAAAAAATCTAACGATATTGGTAGAAGAAAAAGGGGATGAAGTAATATTTTTAAGGAAAATAGTAGAAGGAAGCACTAACAAAAGTTATGGTATCCAAGTTGCAAAGTTAGCTGGTATTGACAATAAAATAATAGATAGAGCTAACGAAATATTATTTCAAATTGAAGAGAATCATAAATCTTCAAGTACTTATAGTACTTCAGATTATAGTCAACAACTCAATTTCTTAGATTATAAAAAAGACTATTTAATTGAAAAAATAAACAACTTTGATATTTCTAAATTAACACCTATAGAAGCTATTAATATACTTTATGAATTAACAGAAGAAGCTAAGAAGCTTAAGGAGAGAGCATAAAATGACTAAAATTAAAATCTTAGATGAAGCAACTATCCAGAAGATTGCAGCTGGTGAAATTATTGAAAGACCTTCATCTATTATTAAAGAACTTGTTGAAAATTCTCTAGATGCAAATTCATCAAGTATAACTGTAGAAATAACTAATGGTGGAAAAAAATATATTAGAGTAACGGATAATGGAGATGGCTTTACTGAAAATGATTTAAAAATTGCCTTCAAACGCCATTCTACAAGCAAATTGGATAATTTTGAGGATTTATATAGAATCATGTCTTTTGGGTTTAGAGGAGAAGCATTAGCAAGTATTTCTTCAGTGTCAAAAGTGGAAGTCCTTACAAAGACGGACAATAATTTATCTGGTCTTCAAGCTTTTGTTGAAGATGGAAATGTTATTAAGCTACGGCCAGTTGGTTGTCCTAAAGGAACTACAATGATAGTTAGAGATTTGTTTTATAATCTTCCTGTAAGAGAAAACTTTTTGAAAAGTGATACAGTAGAAGGAAATCATGTAAGTGATAATATATACAAACTAGCATTAGGAAATCATGGAGTTTCTTTTAAATATATTAGAGATAATAAAGTCATATTTAAAACCTCAAAGAATAATGATTTAAAATCCAATATATATACATTATTAGGTAAAGATTTTTCTGATAATCTTATAAGTATAGATTATAAATCTTCAGATTTTAATATTCATGGATATATATCAAATAATACCTTTTATAGAGGAAATAGAAGTCATCAATATTTATATATTAATAATAGATATATCAATAATAATTTTATATCAAATCTGATTGAAAATAAATATAAATCTATTATACCTATTAATAGATTTCCAGTGTTTGTAGTATTTATTGATATAAATCCTTTATTAATAGATGTAAACATTCATCCAACTAAACAAGAAGTTAAATTTATCAATCAAAAAGAAATTTATAATACCCTTGATAGTACAATAGATAATGTACTGAATAAAGTATTATCCATTCCCAAAATTTCTTTAAAAAAGGATGAAGGAAGTCAAGAAGAAGATAATCTTCCACTTTTGTATGAAGAAACTTTATTTGAAAAGGATTTTTCAGAAACTAGCAAGGATGAAAATAATATAAAAGTATATTCAAATTCCTCTAAAGAAGAATTTGAAGTAAATATTAAAGACTATAACTTAGAGTATTTAGATGAGTTTACTAACAAGGATTATTCAAAAGAATTAGCCTATACATTAAATAATTCTAAAATCATAGGAGTTTTATTTTCAACCTTTATTTTATTGGAAAATATTGAAATGGACAAAATCTTTATAATAGATCAACATGCAGCTCATGAAAGAGTAATTTATGAAAAATATAAAGAGGAATACAAATCTGAAAAAGTAGTAATTCAAAACCTATTAACTCCTGAAATCGTTGAACTTAGCAATTCTGAAGTTGAATCTGTTATAGAAAATATTGATCTGATAAATGGTTTAGGATTTATTGTAGAGCAGTTTGGCAGTAACAGTATAATAATAAGAGGAGTACCACTGTTGTTCGGTAGACCACAAGTTAAAAGTTTGTTCATGGATTTAATTGATATAATTAATCTTAATATTAATAGTAGCTATGAAATAAAATTAGATAAAATTATTAAAATGGCCTGTACTAAAGCTATAAAAAGTGGCGATAATATGGATAATATAGAAATCCATAGCCTTATTAAACAATTAAGTGAAACAAAAATTCCATATACCTGTCCACATGGAAGACCAACAATTATTGAAATATCAAGAAAGGATATCGAAAAAGAATTTAAGAGAATAATGTAAAAGGATGATAATATTGGAATCTAAAAAAAATTTGTTAGTTCTTGTTGGACCAACAGCTATAGGTAAAACCGCCATATCTATAGACTTAGCAAAAAAAATTGATGGAGAAATTATTTCTGCAGATTCTATGCAAATATATAAGTATATGGATATAGGCACCGCTAAAATAACGGAGGAAGAAATGAATAATGTTCCACATTATCTATTAGACGTAGTTTATCCAGATGAAGAATTTACAGTTGCAAATTATAAATATTATGCTGAAAAATATATTGATAAAATCAATCAAGCAGATAAAATACCCCTTGTTGTTGGAGGAACTGGTCTATACCTTAATTCTCTAGTATATGAGTTAAAATTTGCTAGAGTAAAACCAAATGAAAAATTTAGGCAAAAATTTAATGAAATAGCTGATATATATGGAAATCAATATATATTTGATGAATTGACCAAAATAGATAATATATCTGCTAAAAGGATAAATCCTAATGATAGAAAAAGAATTATTAGGGCTTTAGAAATTTATTATGAAACTGGAAAACCTATGTCATATTATAATAAAGACTTTAGGAAGGAAGTGGATAAATATAATTTAGCTATGATAGGCCTTACTGTAGATAGGGCTACTTTATATTCACGTATTAATACAAGAGTAGATATGATGATTATGGAGGGTTTAGTAGAAGAAGTAAAGAAACTGCTAGCCATGGGATATCATAAAGAATTGGTCTCAATGCAAGCAATTGGTTATAAAGAGATTATATCTTATTTAGGAGGAAATATAAGTTTAGACGAAGCTATTGAAATTCTTAAAAGAAATACAAGACGATTTGCTAAAAGACAATTAACATGGTTTAAAAGAGATAATAGAATATATTGGATCAATGTTGGCCAATATAAATCAATTGATGAGATTAGTAATTATATCATTAGTTATCTAAAAAATAATATCAACCTAAATATTTAAGGGAGGGGAATACGTGAAAACTACAACCAATTTACAAGACATTTTTCTTAATAGGGCAAGAAAAGATAATACCACAATCACTGTTTACTTAATTAATGGATATCAAATAAAGGGTATGGTAAAAGGATTTGATAATTACACTATTGTTTTAGATAGTGATGGGAAACAACAACTTATTTATAAACATGCAATATCGACAATTATACCAATTAAACCTGTTAATTTGGTAGGTAAAAATACAGATGGAGAATGATTTATTAACAAATGTCTCTGAGTTTATCAGAGGCTTTTGTATTTAATTTATAGAAAGGCTGATTTAAAATGGACAAGGATACCGTAAATATATTATGTAAACAATTTGATTTAAATAGTCAAGTGGTGGAATTTGTTAATTTAAAAGAAAATTTGATTTTAGACAAATTTAATTCTATAGATAGGATTAAAGAATATAACCAGTATAAGGTCCTAAATAGTATGCAAAAGGCAAGACTTAGCTCCACGGATTTTAACTGGACTACAGGATATGGATATGGGGACGTAGGTAGGGATAAAGCAGAGAAAATTTATTCTTTAGTTTTCAATACAGAAGATGCATTAGTAAGACCTACTATTGTATCTGGAACTCATGCTATTACTCTAACTTTAGCTGGTTTACTAAAACCAGATGATGAATTCATTTCTATAACAGGCACTCCATACGATACATTGCTCAAGGTAATTGGGGTAAAAGGAAATCAAGAGGGTACTTTGCTGGATTATGGTATTAAATATAAAGAAATACCTTTAATAAATGGGAAAATTGATATAGACAAAACAGTCAATAATATAAGTGATAAAACCAAGCTATTGTTAATACAAAGGTCTACTGGATATAGCAATAGAAAGGCTATTACCATTGATGAAATGGAAAAAGTTATTAAAGTGGTTAAGAACTTTAATAAGGACATTATAATTATGGTAGACAATTGTTATGGAGAATTTCTGGAAAAAAGAGAACCAACGGATATTGGTGCAGATATAATGGCAGGTTCATTGATTAAAAACCCTGGTGGGGGAATAGCACTAACAGGAGGATACATTGTTGGCAGATCTAAATTAGTTGAACAGGTAGCAAATAGAAGTACAGCCCCAGGATTGGGCAAGGATTGTGGGTTAACCTTTGGAACAACCAGATCTACATTACAGGGACTATTCTTAGCTCCTCATGTGGTCTCTGAAGCTTTAAAAGGAGCATTGTTAATAGGAATAGTGTATAAAGAATTAGGCTTTGAAATAGTGCCTGAAATTGAGGATATAAGAAGCGATATTATTCAGGCTGTTAAGCTAAATTCTGCAGATAGAGTTATTGAATTTTGTAAAGGAATTCAAAAAGCAGCAGTGGTTGATTCTTATGTAACTCCATTGCCTTGGGATATGCCAGGATATGAAGATAAGGTGATAATGGCCGCAGGTGGTTTTATAGATGGTTCTTCAATAGAATTAAGCGCAGATGGTCCCATGAGAGAACCTTATTTCGCCTATTATCAAGGTGGGTTAACCTATGAACATTGCAAACTTGGGGTAATGAGTTCTTTAAATAACTTATATAATAATAATTTAATCAATAAAAATAAGCTAACTTAAAGGTTAGCTTATTTTTATCAAGTTTATAAAGATTATTACAATAAATATTAAATGTTTCTATAAAGACCTATAACTTTCCCTAAAATTGCTACTTCTTTTGCTAATATTGGAGACATGGCTTCATTCTCTGGTTGTAAGCGAATATAATCTTTTTCTTTAAAAAATCTTTTTACTGTAGCTTCATCTTCCAATAAAGCTACTACAATATCTCCGTTTATGGCATGATTTTGTTGTTTAACCAATACATAATCACCACTTAGTATTCCAGCTTCTATCATACTATCTCCTTGAATCTCTAACATAAAAAGCGGACCTCTTTCAGCCATTTCAATTGGTACAGGAAAAGTATCTTCAATATGTTCTACTGCTAAAATTGGTTGACCAGCTGTAACTTTACCTATTATAGGTATATCTACAGTTTTTTTAGCTGCGAATAGAGCATCTTCATCCCTATCAAGGATTTCAATAGCTCTTGGTTTCGTTGGGTCTTTCCTTATATAACCCTTAGTTTCTAGTTTCTCTAAATGTCTATGAACAGTAGAAGTAGATTTCAGATTAACGCCTTTGCAAATTTCCCTAACAGATGGGGGATACCCCTTTTTTTGAATTTGACTCTTAATGAAATGTAAAATCTCTAATTGAGTCTGATTCAAATCTTCGTACATATCAAACACCTCACATATAAATTGTAAGTATAAATAAAATAGAATTCAATTATATAATGGAATAGCTTACTAAATCTTGATTTAACTAATTATATCATAAAAGTAAATAATGTTCAAACATTAGTTCTTTTTTTTCAAAAAACTATTGACAAAGAACAAGTGTTTTAATAGAATGTAGTTAAAGAACAAATGTTTTGAACTAATGTGCGAGGTGATTTTATGAGAAAAAGAAGATACAGGATAGTTGATAGAAAAAAATTTATGTCTTTTATATTTATAACATCCATTACCATAATAGCTATAATTCTAATGTTTACCAATAATCAAAAAGTCTATAGTTCTACATATAAAGACCTATATAAAGAAGTAATTGTTAAAAAAGGGGATACGCTATGGAATATTGCCATTGATAATATGCCCTCCAACTATGATGTAAGAAAGATGGTATTTGAAATAAAGGAATTTAACCAGATGATAGATGCTAATATATATCCTGGAGATTTAATAAAAGTGCCTATCAAACACAACCCCTAAACATATAGAAAAAGAGAGCAGGTTAGTGTAATATTGCTAACTTGCTCTCTTTTTTTATTCGTCAATAGTATTGGGTTTTATATTAGCTAACGGATTACTTTTAACCGCTTCTCTTAATCTTTGGTCATCTATATGAGTATATATTTGGGTGGTAGAAACATTTTCATGACCTAATAATTCCTGTAAAGCTCTAATATCTACATTGCCATACTTATACATCAATGTGGCAGCAGTATGTCTAAGCTTATGGGTAGAATAAACAGAAGTATCGAATCCAGCTTTTTCTAGATATCTATCAATCATATGTTGAATAGCTCTATTACTCATTCTTCTCTTTCTCATGCTTAAAAAAAGAGCCTCAGTATCTATTGGGTCTTTAGGTCGTACTGATATATAATCCTTTATAGCATAAATACAAGATTCATTCAAATAAATAGTTCTTTCCTTATTGCCTTTTCCAATTACGGTTAAAGTATCATCTTTAATCTTAGATAAATTTATACTAGATAACTCAGATAACCTTAAACCGCAATTTAAGAATAATATTACGATAGCATAATCCCTTTTCCTAAAAAAATCGCTTTTATTTTCCAATATGGTTTTTAATAGCTTTTCAGATTCTTCAAGTGTTAAATATATAGGTTGTCTAATATCGGTTTTAGGGAATTCAAGTCCATGAGCTGGATTTTTTGTTATTAAGTTTATTTTGGTATAGAGATAATCAAAAAATGATTTTAAACTTGCAACTTTTCTGGACTTGGCGAAATTTTCATTATCTCTGTTTTTGTCTACATAAGATATAAAAGCATGTAGGTCCTGTAAATTAATCTTTTTAATAAGTTCAATATCAACATCATCAATATCAATCATTTCAAAGGAGATGCTTTCATCAACAAGCTTGTATCGTAATTTAATAAATCTAAAAAAAGTACGTAAATCATAATAATATTCTTTTGTAGTATTAGGAGAAGTGCCCTTAATGGTTTCCATGTAATTTAGATAATCTTCAAGTATCATTGGTATTCCGTTCATTTTACCCCTCTTTTCTATATTTATGGTATTAATAGTCACAAAATAACTATTTTGTGACTATTAATATATTTCGACATAAGTATAAAAAATCCTTCTTTTTTACAATGCTTTTTTATATTATTTGATTGTACTTTTTTAAATCTATTTTTAATATATAGAATTAAAGTAATCAGACCGACGAAATAAAATTACATCCGCATCTTTTATGACCAATATTAAAATCTATATAAAAATAAATTATTTTGATTATAGCTCTCAAAAACGACCTTTCTATTTGCCTTGTAATGGGTTTTTGTGTGCCATCCCATGTTATGTTATGCATTGATACGTTTGCTGTGTTGTAGAGCTTAATAGGTGCCTCATTATGGTTTCTACCAGTATTGAGCTCCTGAAAGAACTTATGGATAAGATATTAATTAGATTTTGAATATATTTATAGGAAATCTAATTTATTTTTTAAAAAATAAATATATTTTCTAATAATCTATAGGATGATTAACATAA
>NZ_PPXX01000030.1 GCF_021655075.1 Clostridium sp. Cult2 | reverse complement strand
GTTGCCATAAAAAATTCTCCTTTCTGGTTTTGGTCTTATTTAGATTCTTGCCAGAAAAGAGAATTTTATTTCCTAAAAGCACAAATTATTTTACACTACTAAAAAGGAACTAATTCTTGATGACTGGTTCCTTATTTCCTATTCGTTAAAGTTGTCATTTACAAGTTTTACTAAAGACTTTACAGCTTTTTCAGCGTCGCTACCTTTAGCTTGTATTGAAATTGTATCTTTATTTTCTGCGCCCATGCTTAATATCCCCATAATACTCTTAGCATTGTATTCTTTACCACCTTTTACTACAGTTATTTCAGATGTAAATCTAGCAGCTTCCTTTACAAACAAGCTTGCTGGTCTAGCATGAAGACCTGTCTCGTTTTTTAACGTAACTTCTTCTTTGTACATTATTTAGCTCACCTCTTCTAACTAAATGTAATTATTGGTGAAAATTTAATCATTACTCTCCTAATATACTTATCAATTCCCATTAAATATACCTGAATATCATCAAATTTAGAGTGCCATCTCTAGAATTTTTACAATATCAGCTTTATATAACTTCTTAAACCTACCAACATAATCTGATATTAAACATTTTTCAGCCATTTCTTCAATTCTATTGCCTGAAATCCCAACTTCTGATAATCTAGTAGGCATACCTATTTTTTCAAAAAACTCCTTCGTTCTATTAATGCCTTCAAATGCTGTTTTCTTAGGATTCTGAAAGTCCATTTCAATATCCCAAACTCTTATAGCAAATTGCAAAAACCTATCTATATTACATGTATACACATATTCCATCCAAGCAGGAAACACTATGGACAAGGCTGCCCCATGTGTTAAATCATAAATTCCACTTATTTCATGGGCTATCATATGGGAAGACCAATCTTCTTCCCTTCCTGTACCTAGCAAACCATTATGTGCAATAGTCCCTGCCCACATTACTTCAGCTCTAGCGTCATAATTCTCAGGTTCTTCAATAACTACTGGTAAATTTTTTATAAGTGTCCTTAAAACTCCCTCACATAATCTGTCAGTCAAATCAACATTCCTAGTATTTGTAAAATACCGTTCAAACACATGAGACATTATATCTACCCCACCAGCAGCAGTTTGATAACTAGACAAAGTATAAGTAAGCTGTGGATTAAGAATTGCAAATCTAGGGCTAAGACTGTTATGCCAAAATATTCTTTTATACCATCCGTCTTCATTAGTAATTATACTTGCCCCACCTGATTCGCTACCAGATGCAGGAATGGTTAATATTACTCCAATAGGGATTGCTTCTACTAATTTACCCTTACCATCGTATAGTTCCCAGACATCCCCTTCATATTTTACACCTGCAGCAATGGCTTTAGCTGAATCAATAACACTTCCTCCACCAATAGCTAATATAAAATTAATATTCTCACGTCTGCATTTTTCAATTCCTTTTCTGACTAATTCAAGCCTTGGATTAGGTCTAACACCTGACAGTTCTATAAACTCAATTTCCCATTCTTTAAGAGATTTGGTTACTCTATCATACAACCCTGTTTTCTTAATAGTTTCTCCACCATAATGTAGTAACACTTTCTTGCCATACTTAGAAACTTCTAATCCTATTTCCAATTCAGCACCTGACCCAAAGATTATTTGAGTATCATTATAAAATTCAAAATTTTCCATTTTAACACCTCACGTAACATAAGTAAAACATTACTTTAGGCTTTCCCATTTGAACCAAATAATTTAATATAGTGCATTAATTCTGCTTTATAACCTTTTACAGCTTCATAGAATGCGTCATATAAATTAACTGATTTAATTCCAAGCTCCCCTAACTCTTTATCATGGTCCATATTAGAAAATTTTGTTCCCAAGTATTGTTTTAATCTTTCTATTCCAGCCATGCTCAAGTCAGTAAAAAGATTAACCTTTTGTATCCCCATTTGGACAGCTGTTTTAAGATTTTCATCTCCAGTGCCTGAACTCCCATGTAAAACTAATGGTATATCTATTAAAGAATTTAGTTCTTTAAGCAGTTGGAAGTCTAAGTAAGGAACTCCTTTGTAAGTCCCATGGGAGGTCCCAATTGCAACAGCTAAACAATCTACATTAGTCTCTTTAATAAATCTTACTGCTTCTCCCGGATTTGTTAAGCCTTTGTCTCTTGTTTCTCCATATTCATATCCTAATCCAACATGTCCTAATTCAGCTTCAACAGAAACCCCCACAGCATGAGCAATCTTAACTATCTCTTTTACTTCTGCTACATTTTCATCATAAGGCAATGTTGACCTATCAATCATTACTGATGTAAAACCAGCTCTTATTGCTCTTATAATATCTTCATACTTAGAACCATGATCAAAGTTTAAAGCTACAACAGCCTCAGGATGTTTTTGTGCATAAAATCTTGTAATTTCACTGATGATTTCAATGTGTTCTGCTCCTGCATAATCTATAATTATTGGTGCTCTTAATTCCTTTGCAGCTTCAAAAATCGCTTGAATTGTTTCCATGTTTAATACATTTGGTGCCACTACTCCATATCTACCTCTTTTAGCATCATTCAAAATATTTGCCATAGGCACTAACATTTATATCCCTCATTTCATAGACATTTTTACATATTTCTAAACTCAATTTAAAAATTTTACATCTCATAAATTTTAAGATGTAAAACAGATGATAATATCTACATAATTATTTAAGCTATTAAACAATAGTATATTCCAATAATATTAAATAAAAAAATATACATTTCTTTATTATAGAGGTATTTCTAGCTACCTTATCTTTAGATTCCTACCTATAAACACAAATATTTGTTTATTAATTAAATCATCTAATTTTATTTACTGCTAAAAAGAAAAACTTACAGTTTTATAAAAAGGTAGCTAGAAACATTTCAAACCAAGACTAAACATAGTACAAAGGTTTCTTTTCTATAACTTATTATTATTCAAATTCTATAATAGTTCTTAGTCCTTTTCCTTCAGCAACATTATTTATCCCAATTTCTATATTCTCTAAACTATACGAATCAGTAATAATATTCTTTAATAGTTCATCATAATCTCCTATTACATCCATAGCCTCTTTAAAATTAACACTACTAAAACCAGAACTACCTAAAAGACTTATTTTTGAGTAATGTATGTGGTGGGATGGGACTGATATTATTGAATCCATAGTATCGCCACCAAACATATGAACTTTACCACCTTTTCTAACATATTGAAATCCATCTTCTACAACTTTTACGTTTCCAACAGCAACTATTACTACATCACATTTTATATTATTAGTTATCTTATTTACTAATTCATTTAAATTTTCCTTTTCTACATTGACAGGTATTAGTCCAAATTCTTCTGCAATATTCAATCTCATACTATTTATATCACTAATTATTACATTCTCAGCGCCTCTTATTTTACTAATAAATCCATTGAGTATCCCCATAGCTCCAGCTCCAATTATTAATACATTATCTCCTTTTTTTGCAGAGCATTGATTTATTGTATTTATACAACATGCTAGAGGTTCGGTAAGGGACGCTACCCTATAACTAATTCGTTTATCTAATTTTAACATTGCTTTTTCAGCAAATTTTTGATTAATCACGACATATTCAGCAAATGCTCCAGCAGTAGAATATAGTTTGTTGATACAAAGGTCTCTATCATTTTTTTTACAATAAATACACTCTCCACATTCTATATAAGGAGCTACGGTCACTCTATCGCCTTTTTTACATACTGATACTTTGCTACCAACTTCTTGTACTATACCTGAATATTCATGCCCTAGCACTACTGGTGGTTTAAAAGCAGGGTGTCCCCTTAAATATGTCTTAACATCTGTAGCACAAATCCCAGCTACTTTAACCTTTATTAAAATATCATCTTCATTTAATTCATTTAACTTCATTTCTCTAATTTTAATATTTTTGATACCCTCATACATTGCAACTTTCATTTTAACCCTCCATCCAAATATAACTACTATGATATATTAATTAATTGATTGAATATTTACTATTGCTAAATTAGCTATATATTTATTGAAAAACAAATAGTGGAATTATTGTTTTTAACTTAGGCTTTTTATCCCAAGAAACCAAATCTAGCTCCTAGAACACCAAGCAACATTATTACAAGCATTATGATAATAGGTGATATCTTCTTTTTTAATAAACTATATACTCCAAATAATAACGCTAATGGTAATAAATTAGGCAATACTTGATCTAATATTGGCTGCAACTCAACGTTACCCTCTCCAAATGTGATTATAATAGGAGTTTGTATATTCACAAGTATAGATATCATAGCCCCAGCCACTGTCATTCCAACAATTTTTGCTGCACTTGTAATTCTTTGGAGTATATTACTCTCTTCAAATTGATCTAGTATATCTGTACCTAATTTATAGCCATAGTTAACAAACAGAATATGATTTACTATTGGAAAAGCGGTAAAAAATAAAAGCGCAATAAAGAAACCAGACATATTACCCTGAGCAGCAAGGGCTGCAGATAAAGATAAAAATATTGGATGAATTGTTCCCCAGAAAAAAGAATCTCCCACACCAGCAAACGGTCCCATCATTGCCGTTTTCACTCCATTGATGGTAGAATCCTCTATTGGTTCACCATTTGCCTTTTTTTCTTCCATAGCCACCATAATCCCTGTAATCATAGCCCCTAAATATGGGTGACAATTATAAAATACCAAATGCCTTTTCAAAGCCTGGACAACCTCTTCTTTTGTATCATAAAGTTTTCTAATTACTGGTATCAGCATATCTGTCATGCCAACAGCCATCATTCTTTCAAAGTTATAATTTCCTGCAAAATTAAAAGATCTCCAAATGACTCCATACATATCTGATTTTGTAAGTTTATTATCATTCATTAAACTTCCTCCCTTCTTTATACTGAAGTTTCTTCATCTATAAATCCTTTAGAATGTGTTATCTGATCATAAATTAAAGCAATACACATTCCCAAGATTGCTATTGCCACTGCATTCATATCCGTATAAGTAGCTATTAAAAAACCTATAAAGAAAAACGGCCAAGTTTTCTTGCTCGATATTATTAATAGCAACATACCAAACCCAAGAGCTGGCAACATACCCGCAGCTAATCCTAACCCCGATGAAATGTATTCTGGAATAACGTCAACTATTTTTTGCACTAATTCCACTCCAAAATATATTCCTAAGAATCCTGCTATTACCTCACCTATTGCCCATCCAAAAGTATTAATAGTGTTTAAAATATCAATACCACGCGCATTACCGTCTTCAGCCATTCCGTCAGCCCAGTGGCACAAAAAAGTATTTATAGTCATAACTAACATGCTTATCATTTGGCTTAAAACAGCTATTGGTAATACAATTGCAATAGCTTCCCCTTGATTTAATCCACCTAATATGGCAAATGCTGTAGCTAGTATAGAAGCTACATGAGGATTTGGGGGCAATGAAGCTCCAACAATAAATACTCCTATAAACATTAATTGTACTGTAGAACCTATCAATAGCCCAGTTTTTACATCTCCCAAAGCAAAACCAGTAAGAGTAGCAACAATAAGCGGACTATAATTCATTGCTGAACTCAATCCCCTTAATATAATTATTATCCAAGATATAAATATATTGTCTTTCTGACTCAACACTGGTATCATCGATATAGCTATAGTGATTAATTCCCATCCACCAGCTATAAAAGCAACAATTAAGGCTTCTTTAAACACAATATTCACCATCCCTTTTAATTTAATAGAATACTCAACTTAAAACTATAATAAAATCTATTTTCAAATTAGTTTTATTAAATCTATTCTTGAATCAGTAGGAACCATCCTAATCTCTAATTCAATTCCTTTTTCTGCGAGTTTTTTGAAATCATCAATGTCTTCCTTAGTAACTGAAACTGCCTTAGATATTTTTTTAGAACCAGGCTTTGGCTGCATCCCTCCTATGTTTACACTATCAATTTTCATTCCATTCTCTAATAATTTCAATATTGGTCTTGGTCTTTTTGTAATAATAAATATCTTTTCTTCCCCATTATCTTTCAACATTTCTATTGCTTTTTTTGTGTCCAATATTACCATCTTAACATCTTGAGGTGCAGTTGCTTTTAATATTTTCTTTAGTAAAGAATCAACAGCTACTTCATCATCAATAATAAAAATTGAATTGCATCTATATTGTCTTAACCAAGTTGTAGTTACTTGACCATGAACCAACCTATCATCAATTCTGGTAAATAATATTTCCATACTCACCGCTTCCTTTCTAATATCATAATTCTTTTCATCAAATCTTATATACTATAGATTATTCATTCGTTTCTACTATACTCACTAAATCCTTAATACCATCTATCCCAGCTTCTATACAATGGCTTTTTAATGCTGAAAGGTTTAGATTGTTTCTCATAGTCAGCGCTTCCAACAACATAGGTAAATTTACCCCTGTTATACATTCTATATTTATCTCATATCCGTTTAAATCTAAATTTAATGCAATTGAATTAGAGGGAGTACCACCATATAAGTCTGCAAATACTAGAACCCCCTTCCCATTATCCATGGCCTTTATTGATTCTATTATGTTATATTTAAAATCATCTATGCTTTCATTAGGGAAAAGGCCAATAGAATGTGCTTTATCTAGTTCACCAACAATTAGCTCAGCACTCTCTAACAATTCTTGTCCAAATTTGCCATGTGTAACAATTAATATCCCTATCATCAAAATTCTTCCTTTCATTCATTATAAAGTATTTTGGAAAATATAAAATATAGATGTTGAATTCTACATTAAGTTTAATTGACTCCATTTATTGGACAAAACCCACTAACATTTTATTAATAATTCACAATTGTTATTATGCATTCCCTTTTTTAAATTGTTGAAAATATAAGTTAAATAATCCCTTTTCTATAGTAATACAACTTTACCATAAATAACCCCCTTTGTATTTCAATTTTAAAATTAGTGTATATTTGCCCTAGTAAGTCGAAAGCTCAGCTAATACCTACCATAAATCATCCTCCTAACTTACATGTTTAATGCTTTTTTATATTTATTATCATACTGTCACTAACACTATTAGCTGCAACTATTATGCCAATAATACTGTGTTATATTAAAAAAGCAAATATAGAAAGAGGTCTAGACCGCTTTCTATATTTGCTTTTGGCTTTTTCTAGAACATTAATAAATATAATGTTCCCCGTTATATCAATCACAATAACTAGTGTGTTATTGTGTGCCAAGTAAATCTATTATATATCCTATTTCTGTGTCAGGAATTGTAATACCAAAATTTTCTTCAATATCTGTTAGTGCAAATTTAATTCTTTTATACATTGTAATATTTCCCTGAATTAATCTCTCAACATCATTATATGATAGGATTTCATTTTGAATTAACCTTTCTATCATACAGCAATTATGAAATATATATCTAATTTTAAGTTGAGTTGTATTCTCCATTTCTAAAAGTTTAATTATTTTCAAATAAGACTTATTCACTAAATTATATGCTTTTTCCGGATTAAGAAAAGTAAGCATTCCTTCCAATAGTTTGATAAACATATTATCTTCTGAAGTTTTTCCCCTAACATATATGTTATCTGAACCAATTATATTTTTCTCTAGTATCTTTATTCCATCCCCAATTATTAGCTCATCTATAGGTATAAAGGGAATTCCTGGGATATTCAAGTCTATTGTTCCTACCACTGCTACTATATTTTTCTTTTCATCCTCATTTAAAACTACATCCATATTAGATTTGCTATCTACATCTATTGGTTTTATTTTTATATTTTGTTCTTCAGCAAAGGGCAATGTGTTTTCCAATAGCTGTGCAATCTTTATAGCCGCCCCTTTTCCTGAAATACAAGTAGTTAATATTAGTCTTGGTTCTAAAATATCAGCTTTGTTCTTTACTCCCCCTCCAACTAACCTTCCTATATATGGAGTTGCTGTTTTGATTTCTTCTACAAGTACTGGTAAAGTCATTTCTGGTAAAAGACTTTTTCTTACCGCTTCAATTACAACAGGAGTAGATACAGTTTCTACAGAGCTAGTTACAATATTTGCTTTTTTATAAATGATTTCGGGAAATGCAGTAAGGGATCCCATGTCTACTAATAGGAGTACTCCTTTTCCTTCATCTATTTCTTTTGCCTTTTCAATAGTTTTCTCCAGTATATTTTCTACATTAGCATCAAGAGGCATATCTATAGCTTTACAATGATCAGTACCAAGTAAATTATTCACTACATCTGCAATACTTGATGCTGTTGATTCTCCGTGGGCTAAAACTATTACCCCAATTTTTCTATAGCTTTCTTCCAAATCAACAGCACTCAAAAACATAGTGAGAAAACCTACTTCTTCTTTAGGTATATTTATTTCTAATTCTTGCTGTAAAATTTCTCTAATTATCTTAGCTGTCCTAAACTCATGGGGATTATTTAGAGCAATTTTATTTATTTCGTTATTGTATATAATTTGTCCCTCATCTATTCTCTCCATCAAAGCAGATATATGCATAGCAAGTCCAATAACAGTTTTGCTACTAAAATCCCTTTCGAGTTTTTGCTCTGCAAATGTTAAGGCAACTTGAACCGCTTCATATACTCTAGGACTTATTATTTTAAATAATTCTTCCTTTTCTGGTATCCCTTTATCCACATTACATCTTTTTAACAGTTTTATTAAATATTTTTCAATATCACTATTAATTATTTCTGTTATCTTATCCTTAGAGTATCCTTTTGATAGGTAATTATTATATTTCTCAGTTATTTCATTATATAAATCATCAGACAAACTATAATTATCGATAGTTACAAACTTAGCTTTATCAGATTGTCTAAAAATATAGTAATCTTTTTCATGCTCTAGAAGGGCTAAAATTTCCTCACGCTTTTTATTATAGCTTAATATTCCATTGTAGATATGTTCTGGTAAAAGAGGAGTATCGATTTCAATTTCTTTTTTGTTATAGGTTTTATAATCAAGAAAACCTCTCGCACATAAAAGTTGTATATCCCCTTTAAGTTGACCTATATTCCCTCTACAATCATAAAGCAAAAATGCCCTCAATACATCTCTATAAACCTTTATGGGAACCTTAACATTATTGACTTCTTCTATTAAGAAAGTTTCAATAAATTCTAGCCTCTCAGACAATGGCCTTTTATCCAAGGAAGGAAGACTGATTACCATAGGTATTCTTCTTAAAAATGTATTTAATAATACAGAATTTATATCCTCAGTCGTAGCACCAATTATCAATACATTAGCCTTTCTATAGCCTTCTGTCTCTCCAAGCTTCCTATATATATTTTTATCCAATAATAAAAATAGCATTTCTTGACCTTCAGGAGATAATCTATGTATTTCATCTAGTAGTAAAATACCCCCATCTGCTTTTTCAATAAAACCTGCTTTCTCTTGATCTGCTCCTGTAAAAGCACCCTTTATATGGCCAAATAATTGGGATAAAATTAGTTGCGGGTTTTCAGCATATTCAGAACAATTAAATATTACAAATTCAGTATCCTCAGGAATAGTTCCCGCATAAATAGCATATTTGTACATCATTTCTGCAAAAGTCGTTTTACCTACACCCGTAGGACCCGTTACAAGAGTATGCAACCCTTTAGGCGGATATAGTATGGCAGCCTTTGCTTGCTTTATAGCCAGTTCCAAACTACCATCTACACCAATAATTTCATCGAAAGGATCCTGAGTTTTAACAGTCAATTCCAAATTTTCTGAACTAACTACTTTCAAAAAATCAGCCATACTATCAAAGATAAAATCACAATCATAATCAATAGGTATAATTCCTTCTAAGCTTTCCTTTGCTAAGAACAGTACAGGTCTACCAATTATCTTAAAAGCTCTTCCTTCTCTAACTAAATCATTTAATTCTCTACTTACATTACTCCTATCAATACCAGTAATATCAGAAATTGTTTCAGCATCAAAGCCAATACTGGAATTCTTATCTACATCTTCTAAAGATATCTCAGCAGATAAAGTTTTTAAGGCCTTAAATACTTTTTCTTTTCTTGTCATAATATCTCTTCCCCCCTGATTGATAAGATATGAATTATAACAGTTATTAATTAATAAAGGCTCTTATATTTAATAGCATTATACCATGAAACTCATTATTATAAAATGAAAGTGTATAAGCTATTATTAAATTAACTCCTGAGCAAGGCCTCATTACATGAATGTTTTGATTTTTATTTTAAATTTATTATAAAAGAAATGCACCCTAAAATTTTGGCTTTAGAGCCTTGTTTAGGATGCACTTCATTTATTAACATCTGGTTCCTTTTATCATTATTTAAACTCTTCAAAAGTTCTTTCTATCAAGACAATAGCTTGTTCCCTTGTAGCATTTCCTTGAGGAGCTACTTTATTATCACCTACGCCACCTATAATACCATGGTCGCTCATAAATCCTATGGCTTCTAATGCATAATTAGATATTTTATCTTTATCTACAAATTTGATTTCAGTATTCTTATGCTCTACCAAAGAACTATCTACTGCTTTTAATGTTCTATAGATCATTGATGCTATTTGCTCTCTTGTAACATTAGCATCTGGTGAGAATAGAGTTTCACTAACTCCATTAATAATCCCTAATTTATTTGCCTTTAATATTTCAATATTATCTGTATCTGTAAATTTGTTTGTATCTGGCACTATTGCTTCTTCACCTGATAATGCTTCATATAATTTAACTGTTAATTCACAAAGCTCTTCTCTTGTTATATTTTGTTTGTAATTATTTAATACTTTTTCTGTAACCAAATTATACTCTTTTGCTTTTTCAATTTCATCAAATGCCCAGGCTGAAGGCAAATTTTCATATTCTTCCTCGTCCAGAAAAGCATAATATAAATCTATTACTTCAAAAGTATAATTCCCTTCTTCATCCATAACCCCAAAATTACATAATAAAACTTGACCTATTAAATCCTCAATGGAATCAATATGTATATCATATGAGAATTTCCCATCCTTAAATTCCCCATAAACATGGCCCATTAGATTGCCCCCAATAATTCCTGGATAAGAATCAAGCCAGTAAGCATCTTCATCAGTAGTAACAACTTCAAATATTGTATATGTACCATCACTGTTTTTTTCAGGTATTTTCATTATAGCAGCAACTACCGTATCACTCACAAGTTCATTTTCAATAGTTACTTCCTTTAAATCAAAAAAATTAGAAACTAAGATTTTATAACCTGAATCTTCACTAATTAAATTTATTATTGTTTTGGTAGGCTCATCTGCAAATGAAACAGCAGATACTGTCATTACCATAACAATGGCAATAAAGATGGTTTTTGAAATTAATGTTTTTCTTTTCATGATATCCTCCCTTTGTCTGTCATATTTTTTGCTTTTAATATTTTCTATAATAACTTCATATTCTATATCCATTATTGAGAAAATATTGGCAATTTATGATTATATGATATCACCATTTATACAAGTCCACAACCATATAAATGATGGGGACTTGTACTTTTACAGTACCAGTAGGAAGTATGCAATTTATTAAATTTGATTCCTATTCAAGGAAAATCACCTTATTTACATCCATATTTGGTTATATAGGGGTATTATTTGCAGCATTTATCGTTAAAAGTATGGATGTGTCCATGCTACAATGGCTAGTAGCTGCAGTATTAATCTATAGTGCAATCACGATGATTCATAATTTGAAAAAAGCTAGCAAAGTAGCAGATGCTTAAAATATTATTTACATATCCTTAAATGGACATAAGCATAATTAATAAAATTTAGTAAATAAAATCTTAAAATTAATATGAAATATAGTTTATGCCAGAAAAATGGAAAATTAATCATTTTATCTAGGGAATTGAAAACTTGGCAAAGGGAAAAGGCAAAAAAGGCATACTAATATTAGGGCCTGAACCAAAAATTTAAAATTGTGGGTTGAATTATAAATCTTTTTTCAATTTAGTCAAAGATTTAGTTTTATCCTTTTGATTATTAGCAATAGCTGTAAGAACCAGAGATAACAAAGCTATATGATCAAAAGTATTAAATTAGTAATAGAATTGATATTCCTTGCAGTGGGTTTTTCAAGGTCGAGATTTTTCCATCTTGAATTATATCTCTCTGATTCAGTTCTTAGTGCATAGACTTTTTTAAAGAATATAGATTTACGGTTTATAGAAGCTCGATAATCAGCACCTATTGTAATATACCTAGTGCAACTTCTATTCTTCTTACCATTAAATTATTTGGGATGCTGACATGAACATAAAGAATCATCTTTCTTAGTTCTAAAAGGACAACAAAACTTTTGTTTTATGAAAGAATCAAAATATTGTCTACCATCCCTATGCATGGCTAAACCGGCTTCACAAATGATATTAGTATCATTTAACATCTTTCTTTGCTTGGCATTACGAGGGTTTAGAGGTATAAAAGCATGACCATAAAGTTCATTACGAACAAAGTTATGAATATTTTTAGTATCATAAACTTTATCAGCAATGAAGTATGTTTCTTTTAGAGGGAACCATTTATTAGTTTCCTTGAGAAAATCAATGGCGATGGAAAGTTCGGGGATATCAGCAGTAGTAGTAATTTCAGCAATAGGTAGACCAGAAATAGCATCAGTAAGAATAATATTTTTATATCCCCAATAGAATTCATAATTTTTTCATTATGAGCATTAGATGCAGTATGAACTCCTAATTTACAATTAGGATCAGATTTGGGAGGATTATCCTTACTAAACTTGTTTGTAGCAAAAGATTTAGGGTTATTTTGTTTAGTATTGGCAAACACAGGAGTAGCATCACAAGATATAAATGAGCTATCAACAAATCCAAGTTTAGTAAGTTTTAGTACCTGAGATTGCATGACCTCCTTTAAATACCTGTTATCTACATTCTTTATAAAACGTTGAAAAACAGAGTAAGAAGGTAGAAGCTTAAAGGGCTCAAAGCCGCAAAGATAGGCAATATAAGGGTTAGTATCATGGAAATTATAAAATTCGATAATCTCAGAATATTTTTCTAGTTTCATAACAATAACGGACCTAAAGAGGGCGTGTCTATTATAGCCTTTAGGACCAAATTTAGATGGGAGATACTTAGGGGAACTTGATAAATCAAGACATCAAAGATTTTTTCATAGAATTTGGTTTTACTATTAGATGCAAATAAATCAATACAGTTAAAGATTAATTGTTGTTCATACAAGGGCTTCGCCTCCTTTATATAGTATTTGGTGGTGCTTATATTATTCGACATAGAGAGACGAAAACCCTTTTTGAAAATAAAAATATTTTTGAATAAAAATATCTTTGGAGTGATAAGAAAAAATCACTGTTTACAACACAGTGATTCAAAGCGTTACAAGTTATGCTAAACGCTATGTCTTTAAATAAAAAGGATGTGATTATTGTGAAAATTGTTGTATTAAAAGAGCAAGACATAAAAGAAGTATTTTCTATGGAAGATGCGATAAAGGCAGATAAAGATGCTTTAGAATTTTATTCAAAAGGTGAAAGTAACATACCTTTAAGAACTAATATAGATGGGACCTATTTAACTAGGATTAGAACTGGAGCAGTTTCTGGTGCTGCTACTGATATATTAGCAAGGAAAGATTCAAAAATTTTTGCTCTGTTTGGCAGAGACGGACAAGCAGAAACCCAATTGGAGCCTGTGTTAACTGTTAAGGATATAGAAGAAGTTAGAGTGTTTGACATTAGTGAAGAACGAGCTAAGGATTTTACACAAAGAACGAGTGATAAATTTGCAGATAAATTTAATGTAAAAATCGTTGCTGCTAAAAATTCAAATGAAGCTGTGGATAACGCTGATGTAATAACCTGTGTTACCACCTCAAAAAACCTGTATTTGATGGAAAACTTGTTAAAAAAGACGCACATATTAACGGTGTTGGCTCCTATACTCCTGACATGCAAGAAATAGATGGTTATATCCTAATTAATTCTGACAAGGTATATGTAGATACCAGAGATGTAGTTCTAAATGAAAGTGGAGATTTTATAATCCCTATAAATGAAAATAAATTTTCTGAAGATGATGTTACTGGGGAGTTGGGTAAAGTAATAATGGGTAAGGTTCCATCTAGGGAAAAGGATGATGAAATTACACTATTTAAGACAGTTGGTAGTGGAGTTTTAGATGTAGTTACTGCAAGGAGAATATATGAAAAGGCTCTAGAAAAAGAAATCGGAGAGATTATTGAATTTTAACATTTGGAGGCGCCGAAATTTTTCTCGGTGCCTCATAAAAGTTTTTATACTTTTCCACAATTTTTCAATTCTACCGAAAATTTTAGTGTTTGTAATATCTATATAGTTCATAAAAATAAAAACCAGTGATTTTTAGATTACACACCACCGGTTTTATATTTTTGATATATATTATAACTTTCTATATTCTTCTGCAATTTTATCTATTAACACTTGGTTCGTTAAGCAGGTTACCTCTCGTATAACCTCTTCTATTGGCCACTGCTTAAGTAGTCTCGATAGTTTTTGGCTTTCCTCATCATTCGGATCTTTGTAAACCAGTATTTTCCCTACTGTTTGTATTAGAGCTTCATTTGAAATATTTCTCTCTTCCGTTTCACGAATTGGCTGAATAAAACGCTCTTTATATCCTAATTTTCTTATTGGTGCCCTTGCAACACGTGAAATATTGTCAGAAATGCAAGGATTCATAAAACGTGATAAAACCTTTTTAATATATTCTTCATGCTCTTCACGATTGAAATTCCATTTTTCAACTAACAACATGCCTGTTTCATTTAACACTTTGATAACCTGTCCATTTACTTTATCATCCACTAATGCTTCGGCAATTGTTTCATGTCCCTCATATTTCCCAATATAAGCTGTAGCTGCATGACCAGTATTTGCAGTAAATAATTTTCTTTCAATAAATGGTTCTAGATTAGAAACATAACGAACTCCTTTAAGCTGACTATGCTTATTTTTCAATCCCGTTTCATCTATTATCCATTCTCTATAGGGATCAACGGAAACAAATAACTTATCCTCATGCACCTGCAAAGGTACAATGCGATCTACTACACAATTTGGAAAACCAATATATTCTTCCGCATATAGAAGTTCTTCTTCTGAAAGATATTTTACAACTTTGCTCTTTAGGGCTGTACCTCCATCTATCATATTTTCACACACAATAATATCGATTGGTTCCAATTTGCTAATCTTCCTTCGCTTTTGAATTCCTTTTGCAATCAAAGGTGCAATATATGGTAAACCACTAGGCCCTATAGCTGTCGTTACAAGATCTGCTTTAGCAAAAGCTTCTACCACTCTATCGGGATTTCTTTTGTTATTAATTCCATAAACATTGTCAACCTTAATCTTCCTTTTGTCTTTTACTGCAAGTTCAATTATATATTCATTGAATTCATTCAACGCATCAATAACTTCCTCATTTATATCTACAAACGCAATTTCAAAATGATTATCGTGCAGCACCTCACCAATAAACCCTCTGCCAATATTTCCGCCACCGAAATGAATTGCCAACATGCTGTTCAACTCCCTTTAGTCCAGATAAATCTATCAATAATTTTGTCATTTCCAAAATACATATTATTTTGTATTTAAATAGCACAATTTACTATAAATTTGATTTTTTTAATTCCTCTATTAATTCTTCTAGGTTAGGATCTTCTATATAGTTCTCTATAGTAATAATTTTTTTATTATCATGAAATAGTTTTGTCCTATCTAATAAACTCTTATGGACAACGATTATATCTGAATCCTTTGGAACATCTTCTATCCTATAATGCTTTACCTCAATGCCTTCAATGTTTTCCTTTGCTAATTTCTTCCTAAAGGTTGTCGCACCTAATGCACTACTTCC
The DNA here is from genome assembly GCF_021655075.1 of Clostridium sp. Cult2. Taxonomy (GTDB): domain Bacteria; phylum Bacillota; class Clostridia; order Tissierellales; family Tepidimicrobiaceae; genus Schnuerera. The sequence continues at coordinate 29,198 of NZ_PPXX01000030.1, read as the reverse complement.
TGCACCTGCATCGCAAGCAAATGAAACCTTTCTAATTTTACCATGAGCAATATCTGCTTTGTCTAAAATTTGTTTTCCGTCTAGTTTCATATTTTTTGACATCTCAACTGAACTAGCAAAACTCTCCTCATCCCCAACCGTCTTTTTATCCAATTTTAGTATTATGCTTGTAACTATAAAAGAAACTATAGTGGCAACAAGTACTCCTAATATAATACCTAAAAAGTTTCCTTTAGGTGTCAATGCTAAATATGCAAATATAGAACCGGGACTAGGTCCTGCTACAAGGCCAACTTTAAAAAATTGAAAAGTTAAAATACCTGACATACCTCCAGCTATCATAGCTAAAATTGTAGAGGGTTTCATTAAAACATATGGAAAATACAACTCATGAATTCCACCAAAGAAGTGAATAATTATTGCGCCAGGAGCAGTTCGTTTAGCAGTCTTTTCACCAAAAATACTATATGCTAATAATAACCCTAATCCTGGTCCAGGGTTTGATGCCACAGTAAAATAGATTGACTTTCCCATATTAAGTGTCTCTTGCATGCCTAAAGGATAATAAATTCCTTGATCAATTACATTGTTCAAAAATAATACTTTTGCAGGTTCATTAATAATAGATAACAAAGGTAAAAGTCCAGTGGCTACTAAGGATTCTATGGCAGATGTAACAAAATTATTAGCCAGCTCAATAAGCGGACCAATTATAAGATATGATATAAGCATTAATAAAAAACCTAAAATACCAATAGAAAAGTTATTTACAACCATTTCAAAACCAGCTGGTATTTTGTCTTCTATTAGATTATCAAATTTCTTAATTAACCATCCTCCTAAAGGTCCGATAATCATTGCTCCCAAAAACATTGGAACCTCTGAGCCAATTATTAATCCTATTGTTCCAACAGCTCCCATTACTGCCCCACGTTTGCCATAAATCATTTCTCCTCCTGTGTTAGCTAAAAGTAGGGGCAATAGAAACTTTATTGCTGGGTCAACTATTTTCGCAAGATTTTCATTTGGTATCCACCCAGTGGGTATAAACAATGCGGTTAGTAATCCCCATGCAATAAATGCGCCTATATTAGGCAATACCATATTGGTTAAGAATCCACCAAAAGCTTGTACTCTAGCACGTGTTGATCGTCTACCAGAATTTTTTTCTGACACCTCATTAATCATATACATCCCATCCTTTTTTTATTTCCTTATCTCAAGTATTTTAAAAAATATAAATACAAGTCAAAAGAAATAGTATTTTTGTTTCAATATATTACTGAACGACTTAAAAATATTTTGTTGAAATATCAACAAAACTCTTAAATCGCTAGAGTCCTTAAATAATTACATTATTCCACCATCTTAATTAAACTAATTACTTCCTCTTTAGTATCTGCATCTTTAAATCTCTCCCTAATTTCCTCATCAATTAATATAGAGGATAAGTTAGATAATAATTCCAAGTGCTCTGAATTATCTTTTGCAGCTAAAGTTAATAAAATATTTACTTTCTTATCATCTGGAAAAACAGTATGATTTTTTAACTTCAAAAACGAAATGCCAGTTTTTATTACTCCTCCCTCGTTTCTCGCATGGGGCATCGCAATACCAGGAACTATTACTATATAGGATCCATTTTTGTTAATATTTGTAATTATATCTTTAATATACTTAGGGGTTATATATCCTTTTTCAAGCAAAGGTCTAGCTCCCAGCTCTATTGACTCTTCCCATGAAAAAATGCCATCCATAAAATTTATATTATCTTGCAAATATTTACTTAACATTTTTTCTCCTTTCTACCTTAACCTATTTTTTATCATTTTTATTATTACTTTATAATCTATTTTTAATAATTAGCTAATCTGGTTTATTCTAAATTTGCATGATACTCCCAAAGGCTTGCCATATCAATGTTCTGTTGTTTAATCATCATTAGTGCCAGAGTATCACCAAGTAACAATAGACTTTGTTCAAATAAACTTGTCATAGGCTGTATTGATTGGATTTCATTTGGTAGCTGAAGTTTTGTACTTACGGGAATTCTAACAAAATGATCTGAATATGCTTTCATTGAACTGTTAGAATTTGCCCCAATATGAACAACAGTTGCATTAAACTTCTTAGCTTTTTCTGCGATAATTAATGGGAAAGCGGTTTCTCCGCTACCAGACCCCACTATCAATAAATCCTTCTCTGTAATTGCTGGTTCGGTAATTTGTCCTACTACATAAGATTTAATACCAAGATGAGCCAATCGTTTAGCTATTGCCTCAAGAGACAATAACACTCTCCCTACACCTACAAAAAAAACCTTCTCCGCCTTATTTATTTCTGCTAACAATTTATTCACATCATTAGCATCGACCTTGTCTAAAGTTCTTTGAAGTTCACAAATAATTTCTTTTTCCACTTCATAATAATCAACCATTTAAATGAGCCCCCTTATACTAAACCTTCCAAAATGCTTTTTTCCATGTTTTCTTTGTTTTCTGCTATAGTTTTATTGGGAATAAATAAACTCGTACTCCCTGCAACTAGTATATTAGCTCCAGCCTTTACCAAACTAGGTATAGTATCTAAAGATACACGGCCATCAACTTCAATATTTACATCTAATTTCCTTTCCTCTATTAATTGATGTAAATCTTCTACTTTTTTCGCTGCATAGGGTACCTGCTTCTCTCCTTTATTATTAGCAAATCCTGGATTAATTAGCATTAGCAAAACAGTTTCGCATTGAGGCAAAGAATAATCTAGAACGGACAAAGGAGTAGCCGGGTTTAATGCCAACCCCGCCTTAACGCCATTCTTTTTAATTAAATTTAAGTAACGATCAATATGAGTGCTACTTTCAAAATGAAATGATATTTGCTGGACACCGATTTTGATCATTTCCTGAATAAAAAATTCATTATTATTAGACATAATATGGACATCGAAATTCATATCCGTAATCTCCCGTAATCGTTTAATTGTATCGAGCCCCAATGGCATGCTTGGACTAAAATATCCATCAATTACATCTATATGCAAAGTATCTATTCCTTCTTTTTCGATTTCCCTAACACTTTTCTCTAAATTACATAAATCTGCACACATTATAGAAGGTGCAATTACTATTTTTTTTTCATCCATTATTATGTCTCCTTTAACTATAGTATTGAAAATAATGTAATTTTAGCAAAAACATAGCTCATATATCTTTAGTTATTGCTAGTTTCGCAACTATATTCATATTATACCAATCTAATCGCAACATGTCAACTTGTTTTTACTTGGTATTTTTAAGTTATCTGTAATTAAAACCTTGACTTTTATGATAATTAAATTATAATAGAATAAAATATTATAGACGTTTGAAAGGAGAATACTTCATTGAATAAAATGATTGCTGCAGAAAGAAGAAAAAAGATAGCGGAAATACTAATGACCAACGGAAGTATAAAAACAGCAGAAATATCAAAACAATTTGGGGTTTCTACAGAAACTATAAGAAAAGATTTGATTTACCTAAATAAGATTGGTGTTGCAGAAAAAAAACATGGAGGTGCTATTACTCCATTAGAATATGTTACTAGGGCAGTAGAACAACGTTCTACTGAAAATACTGATATTAAAAGTTCGATTGCAAGGAAAGCATTAGAATTTGTACCTGAACATGGTGTTATGTTTATTGATGGTGGGAGCACCCCCCTTTATCTTGCAAAATTATTAAATTTAAAATCTGGATATACAATATTTACAAATTCTTTGGGCGTTGCCAATATACTAGCAAATAGTAATAATACTATTCACATTACAGGAGGCGAACTCAATAGTGTTACTAAAGTACTAAAGGGATTTGGTGCTATTAATTTTTTAAATAAAATAAAAATTTCTGTATCCTTTTTAGGTTCTAGTGGATTTAAACAACATAATGGCCCTGCTGTTGTTGAGTTTGATGATGCTGAAATAAAAAAAATTGTTATTGAAAATACGAGTACAAATATCGTTCTTGCCGACAGTACAAAAACCAAATCAAGCGCACTTGTGCAATATGCCAATTGGCAAGAGATTGACTACTTAATAACTGATGAGAACTTTCCTGATTCTTTCTCAACAAAACTAAATAAATTATCAGAATTAACAACAATAATTAAAGTTCCTATTTCAAAATATTAATTTAAATAAAATTAGCCCTATAATCTTCCTACAAATACTAAGAAAAATCTCAATGAGAAATCCCTTTAAACCGGATCCCAAGAAATCCGGTTTAAACCTTTTATTCAGGATATTATTTCCTATTTTAAAACTGCTCATCTATTGCAAGTCTGACACCTTTTCCCCTCTTTTTTTTAATGTATATTTAAGCACTTTGCCTATGGGTATCCAGCGACTGTCTAAAATTCTAACTAATAATACAAAAATAAATGTTATAGCTAAACCCATTCCACATATTAATATTAGAGAAGACAGTCTGCTATATCCTATGTGGTTAGGAAAACTCCCTATTAGATGTCTTTTTATTTCCTCCAATATTAATGGATGAGAAAAATATATTCCAAAGGAATGGGTGCTAAAATTTTCCATAATAATCCCTACCACTATGAATCCAAATATTATAGTATACTTGTCCAATATAAACGACGGTTGTAGATACATATGCTACGAATATCTTTTTTATATTTCTTTCCACAAAGTTTACTAGCCTTTCATAATGCATGCCCATTAGTCAACCTGTCATGAAATAAAAGGACCAGGCAAACAAAGTTTTCCAATTATATTGGTTGAAAGTCTTGATTATTCCCGTTGCATTAGGATTTTTAAAATAATGACCATATAGAAGGATTATGCCCTGGAATATGAAGAAAAAGGCAAATACCCTAAAGGACTTCTCTTCCACTGGTTTTGTTAAGTATTTTATTAATAATGCTAATACTATATAAAATTGAAAAATCTAGAATATGAAATATCAATGGGCAAAACTTTCCCCTAATAATATATCTCTGCCAAGGGTTAATAGACTTTGCTTGTTTATAGATAGTGAGTATGCATAGGAATCATATAAAAAATAGATAATTGACCAAAGGTTATAGGGTATTAGTATCAATTTTACCTTTTCCTTATAAAATTACTAATATCGAATTCGTCTAAGAATCTATAATTATAAAATAACACTAATCCCGACACCATCATAAAAATAGGACTACCAAATCTAAAGAATTGATTTAAAAATATACCTAAATACATGGCTTTTGTGCCATATTCCGAACTAACTGCAAACCCACCTATAGCGTGAATAATCAATATTCCTATGGCAATGTAGTATAATTCTTTTATCTCTTTACGTCTTGCCATTTGAATTCTCCTTCTATCCTTGAATCTTTTTATAAGGAATTTTTTATATAAAAACATTCCCGATAAAAACCCAAATATATGAGCCCACCAGGCTATTCCACTTGCAATTCCATAAATACCTGAACAAAGTTGATTTATGAACCATATGAATAGAAAGATTGGAGCTGGCACCTTCATGAAAAATGGAATAAATGGAACTAATGTTATTATCCTAGAATGGGAAAACATTATGAAATAAGCCTCCATTACCCCTGCAATGGCTCCAAATGCTACCACCGTTGGTATATCTGACAATAGATTATATACAAAACGGGCAAAACTCGCTATTAAATCAGTCAGTATATAGAAAATAATAAACAAGAAATTTGCAACTATATTGAAGATATAAATTATGGTATTTCTAAACCATAGATAAATCATTTAAACAATTCGATTCATGGCTTAATCACCGTGCATAGCAATAAATCAATTTCTTCAATATCTGGAGCTGTTTTAACTACTAAGGATAGTAGCCGTATTTACAGGTTTTTAAGCACATCTGTGTGGGATGGTAAATTTTAAAATAGAAATCCCAGATGATACAGTTAATCCTAAACCCAGTGCTAAGAAAATAGAAAGTTTGGACTATCATTTTTCTCATACTGAAGGTAAGAATATATGGTCTCATTGTATGGTTACCTCAAACTTTACTGTAGGGGATATATCAACTCCAATTGATTATTATCCCTACTATAGGAAAGAGAAATACCAAAATATAGATAGGCCTTTTAAAAGTAAAATGCAAATAGCTGAAGAACTTATAAATAATTTTAAAGCACCGTCAAAACGTGAAAAAATCTATGTCCTAACAGACTCTTGATATAGTAATAAGGATGTTATTTATGCTAACCTCAGGCAGGGTTATCATTTTATAGGTGCATTAAAATCCAATAGACTTATATCTCCTAAAGGAACAAAACTACAGCTTTCTCAATTTACAGAGTATATAGACCCTAGTGCTTTAGATGTCGTGACCGTCAAAGGCAAAAAATATAGAGTATACACTTATGAAGAACCAATTACAAAATAGAGAATGCCTTAGTAGTAACTTATTATGAAGTTGATGGAAATGGTTTAAAAAACCTGTTTTTCTAATGTCAACAAATATTGAACTAGATGCTAAAACAATAATTAAGTATTATTCAAAGCGATGGGCTGTTAAAACTAGTTATAAATATCTGAAAGCAAACTTAGGATTTGATAAATATAAAGTACATAGCTTATTATCCATTGAAAGATACTTTCTTATTGTATTTTTAGCAATAAACTTCCTAGAGATATTCAGAATATTACAAAGTAAATTTATGATAAGGACTATAGGAGAATCTATTGATTATCAAAGATATATATCAACCATAGAATTTGTACTATATATCTATCATAAAGCCAAAAACAATGTATCGATTATAGATGTTTATAACCAGCTTAAAATAGCCTAGTTTTAAAAAACTAAAAGTTGACATAGAGACATTCTATATAAATTTACCGGATAAATATTCATATTAAGGAGTATTAGCCCAACATTGGTAATATAGCTTTTAAAATTGCAGAACTAAAGTTATGTTATCAAATATTTATGTCTTCTATTTATTCCTTATTACTTTTTTCTTCCAATGTAATTATTTTCCCCCTATTATTTTCCACTAATTTTTCTATCAATTTACCTTGTTTTCCATAAATAAACTAACTCCTTTCATAAGTCATATTTGTTGTGTGATATAATGTAAGGTAGGGTATAAAATGTAAATAAAGAAAAAGGTTGTAAATATGCCATAGAATGTTATAAAGTGGGGGATAAAATGGATAACAAAAAAGCTTTGGATATTCTAGAAAATATAAAGAAGGTTATCATAGGGAAAGATGAGGTTATTGAAAAGGTTTTAATAGCTATACTTGCTAAAGGTCATCTTTTAATAGAAGACATTCCTGGAGTAGGAAAAACCACTTTAGCAAAAGCCTTCTTAGAAGGTAGAAACTATGTTATTCCTGATGATGCAAAGGAAATGATAATGCCCGTCCTTGGTCATCGATTAATCCTTTCACCAGAAGCTAGAATCGAACGAAAGAATATGGAGGAAATTCTAAAAGGAGTATTTAAACGTGTATTTATACCGGTGATATCAAATGCCTAATATGAAGATTATACTTCCAATATTTTTAATCATACTTGCCTTTCTACTTTTTGTTGGTGGAACTATGCCCTATTTTATATTCTATATATTTATACTTACTTTTTTACTTCCTCTATTCCATAGCCTAATTATTCTTAATAGGCTTAAAGGTTCTGTCCAAATTCCAAGAGAATCTCTATATGCTGGAGATAAAATCACCATAAAGTATGAGGTAAATAATAATAGCAGATTTAATATCCCCTATTTAGAAATTCAAAGCAATATTTCGAAAAATTTAACGGGAATAGATTCATCAACGGTTATGACTATGTTAAAAGCTAAGAAATCATTCACCCATGGTGAAACAATAACTTTAAAAAGACGAGGTTATTATGAGATTGGGGAAATAGAAATTACCCTTCGGGATGTATTTGGATTTTATGCATTAAAAAAGAAAATTACATCTGAAATATCCCTTTTAGTCTATCCAGAGATAATCAATCTCTCTACTTTTAGAATAACTGCAGTTGAACAAAAGGAGATTCTGTGAAATCAATTCATTGGAAACTGTCAGCAAAATCAGATAATCTTATAGTAAAAGACTACGAAAATCGAGGGGATACTCATGTTACAGTATTTATTGACAATTACCATAAACTATTTGAAAAAGATGTAGAACGTCGTCTAGAGGATAAGGCAGCAGATATTGGTCTTAGCATAGTAAATTACTATATTAATCAAAATATCCCAGTAAATTTTCAAACCCAAGAGGATGAAAATATTATTAATATACAGGGACAACAAAAATTTCATATTAAACCTTTCTTATCCACTTTTGCTAAATTTAAAGGGAATGGGGCTATGGATTTTAATTCTTTTCTCAAAACAAGAATAGATGCCCTTGGAAAGGATGCAACAGTTATCATTATTACTCCAAACCTAGACAAATCCATGGGTACTCTTGGAATTTTATTGAAGACTCAGGAACTTCAAATTTTAATGTAGATGATAGAGGATTGTGGGGTAGTATTAATAGACCAAGAATGGAAATGGATGAAGACATTACAGGTGGTATTGGAGATTCATATGGTGATTAAATCCCCCAAAACATACTTCCTAATTTGCCAGAGAATGCACCTATTATCCTTATAGGTATTTTCCTTTTAATTGGTGCCATGAGACTTTTAATTAGATTTTTCCAATACAAATATATGGAAAAGTATAAAGAAACATTGGATAGACGTTTAAAAAAATATCTAGGTTTAAGAACCTATTATTATGGTAAATATTTCAAGTAGGGACCAACTATTAAGCTGGTCCCTTAAGTTAACTTCTGATATTCAATTATCATAATAAAAAGGTATATTTGTCATTTTTAATACTTCTGTATATTTATTGTATTTATCTTTAGTATATATGCCTACATCAAAATTAACAATATCTTCAGGAGCCACTTTCAATGTGGTCCATCTTGCCCAACTTGTAATTGGCGTGGCAGTAGTAAATTCAGGTTCTATTACTTCACCGGTCTTTGTTTTAGCATATAATCTATAATGATCTCCTGGTAAGTTTTTGACTCCATATAAACTATATTGATGAGGATTTGGATGATTTGTCTTTTGATAGATAACTTTTTCTATATAGGGTTGGTTATCTTCTTCTCTAATTATAGTTATTTCTTTCGTTGTTTTATTGCCTGCTCCATCCACTAGAGTATAAGGAAATACATTTTCACCAATATCAAGACTTACACTCCATGTCATAGTTTCGTCAACAGGATAGCTATAGTTTCTATCATATAAATATATATGGCTATCAAATTCATATAGTCTTAAATATCCAAACATATCCTTCATATTTATTTCCAATTCAGCTGTATCAGAAGTCACCTCTCTATCCTTCACGGTTATATTTAATTCAGGTGCTGTTGTATCCACCCAAAACCTTCTTGCAAAACCCCCTCTTTGACCTGATTGAGAAATTGCTTCTACATAAATAGCATGGGCTTTATCTTCTAATTCTAAAGTTATATTGAATTTATAAGCAGAACCTCTATATACAATATTTCCTGCTAAATTTTTTACTTCAGCATATTCTAGATATTCTAAATCTGCTTCATTATTATCTACTAGTATTTTGTCTAGATATTTAACATTTGTAACATAACCTTCAAAATGTATATTTGAATAATTAAATATACCCATTGGCTCAGGAACATTCATATATATTGTTGGGAAAAAGTATTTATCCTGAGCTTCTTCTTCTAGATGTTCTATCTTCTCTAGGGCAGCTATTAATTTATCTAAGTTGGTTACTGCTTTTTTCTCCAAATCCGTCAAATTTTCATATGCCAACCTAGCTTCTTCAACAGATTCCTTATCACTTAACTTTAAATCTTCCATATCAGGTAAAGCATCTATCATAGCTATTACTTTATCTACGTTAGTAGAATCTTCTAAATAGACTAAAGTTTTAGCTAAATCCTTTACTTCATCCTTACCCACAAAAACCTTAATATAGACCTCCGAGTTGATGAAAATAGATTTTGAAAAAGAACCATCTTTCATTGGAACAACATTAAAACCATTAACTTCTAATTTCACTATAGTTGTTCCCTTACACTCCTTTGGTATTTCTAGCTTCCCATGGACTTCAAACTTCTTATTCTTAAATTCACCAAAGCTTGGTTCTTCAACCCATTTCAGTCCACTCAAATCCATATCTTCCATACTAACTTTTCCTTTTCCATTATTATCAGCAAATACTCCCATACTACTAAATATCATTAGTATCACTAATATAATGGAAAAGGACCTTCTATTACTCAACACAGCTAATCCCCCCATTTCTTCTTATTGTATTGTATAATAATTATAATGGATTAGCCTATTAAAACCTATAGTTCATGGGTTATATTTTTCACATTTTAGAATAATAAGGTAATAGTCCTATTAACGTTAAGTTTACTTATAGGACAAATCACCTAAGAAAATAGTTATCAATAAAAAAGAAACCAGCCCTTAAAGACTGATTCCTATACTAATCACAATAAGTTAATAACTCCTGTTATACAAATTTTAGATCTTGTTTTCCATTATAGGATAATAAATGTCGTACATCCTATAAGCGCCAATAAAAAAGCATATACTAACTCTTTGTATCCTGATATTTTTTTTAAAAAACTATGCAGGCAATTTTAATGAGATGTATAAGTTTTTTTAAGGTACATTTTGTCTTTCTTGATAATAGATATAGCTAATAAATTTTTTGACAGTTATGTTTTTATGATGGATAATTATTTCTCCAATTGTTTTAAGGGATAACTCCTTATTAGAAACTCTAAAGACTTCTAGAAAAGCATATGCCAAAAACATACTAAAAAGTATCTTTCAATAGATATTTGGCTTCCTATACGATATCCATCAAAAGCTAGGTTCTCTTTAAAATACCGATAGCTAGTTTCAATATTCCATCTGACAAGATAATAATCTATAATTGTCTTATTATCAAGCGTGATATCTGTACTGAGAATGTATACAGGTTTTTCAAATCCAGCTTTTCTAACTTCAAATGATATTAAAAGCACCTTATTATCGGTTTAGGCAACCTTACATGATAACGATATACTTTGTATTCTTTGCCCCTGACGGTAACGGAGTCTAGGGTATTTGGATTAAGATTAGTGGCAAATTCATAGATTTTAATTTTATTAACATCAGGGTAGAAATTTCGATTAAATCTTACTCCACCAATCAAATAGTAATTTCTTGATAAAGCCTCATCTATTAATGAATTACTAGTATACCAGCTATCCATGAGGATATATATTTTTTCAAGTTTAGATGGTTTATCAAAATTCTGTATAAATTTTTTGGCAATATCTGTTTTGCTTTGAAAAGATATCCTAAGTTCTTCACATTTTTTCTCCCTGTAATAGGGTTTAAATTGCAATGATATTGAATAAGGCCCTGACACAAAATGTGAGGTTATTACACAATGAGACCAGCAGGCTCTACCTAGAGAATGTGAATAATGAAAAACTAAGGCTTCCATTGATTTAGTCCTAATATTCTTTTGATTAACTGTATCATCAATTACAAGAAAACCAATATCATTGGATTCTAGCTAATTATTCAAAAGTTGTTTTATATAGGCTAAACGATTGTAATTAAGCAATTCATCATCCAGGGAGAATTACTTAGAAATCGGGAGATACAGCTTTTATCTTTGATCTTAACAATATTCTCTGCAATCTTTGAAATAGATACCTTATCACCAATATTGATTATGCCATATTTAATTTTTTAGTAATATAACCAATTACACTTTTATTTTTGCACAACAGGAGTTAATAAGTTTATCATGAGAAATATTGTCGAAACATCTCTTTTATGCATCCTAGGTCTGAATTCAAAAGAGTTTTTGCTTCCCCAAACAGAATATAGTGACTCCATAATAATTCGGTATATCTATTGCTTGATTCTTTCATAGATTTTTGGAATACCCAAAGGTCTTAGTTTACCATTTCTTTTAAGCATAAACACTCTTTACACTGGGAGCTTTTAACTCTATTGTAGTTGAGCTTTAAGGCTTGTATTCTTTATTTATCTGTAATTAAAATTTTATTGTCTACTCCGAGAGAGTGGATTTTCCTTTATTTGTTCTTGTTATAACTTCAATTGCAATAATTCTAACTGAACATGAATGCAACATAAGTCTAATTAGATTCTTTACTTTCCTTACGTTTCTTCTATCAGCCATCCTTACTAATTTACGTTGGAAAATCCTAACATTAGCTTACACTCTGCTAAATGGAATGGCGTAAAGATATTCTCTTATCACTGCTATACCCAACACCTCTTTGTTATTGACTTTTAAGATTCGATAGCTACAGATGCTTTCATCTGTGTCCCCAGCCATAGTTGCCCTTAGGCTCTCTTATATTCTTAGCAGTATAAATTGAGTAATTTAAGTTCCTTCTCTACTCCGACCGAATTATGAATCACCTTCTAGATAATCTGTGAATACCTAGAACTTCGGTAATATATGCCTATGTGCACTCAAGAACATACTAATTATAACGAAGCTTCAAACAAAGGTTCACTTTCGTTTAACCATATTACATACGCAAGTGTCTATATAAGATAGGTGCTACCCCTACAGATTCACCATTTCTCATTACTCCCTTCACTTTCATTTCTAAAAATGTAGTTACGATAAAGCTTCAAGTGGATGATTACACTTGGTAGATGTTTCAATCCACCTCATATAGCCTACGTTTAGGAGCACCACAAAGTTTATTACAGTCTCAAATTTCAAAATTAAACTAAGCTACATATTAACGAATGTATCCAATTTTTTTTGATATTTCTTCGGCAATCTCTTTTATTGAATGTACTAATTTTTCCTTATTCTGTCTCATCCTTATTGAAGGTCCTGAAAAACTTATTGCCATAGTTGTATTGCCATCAAAATCCCTTATAGGAGCAGCATAACATACAAGCCCAACTTCACATTCTTCTAAATCCTCAGCATATCCTTTCTCTCTTATTTTCTCCAATTCCTTAATAAGTTCATTAGGATTGGTAATAGTTGTATCTGTCTTTTTTTCTAAAGTAAATGAGAATATCTTTTCTTTCAATTCATCATCAAGCATGTTTGCTAACAATGTTTTTCCCATAGCAGTACAATATCCAGGTAACTTCCCTCCTATTCTTGATGTCATTTGAATTGCAAAATTGCTTTTAGCTTTATCTATAACGATAATATTATAATCTGCATCTAAAACAGATAAATGAACAGTTTCATTATGTTCATCTCTAAGCTTTCCTAAAAAGGGTCTAATGATATCTAAATTATTCTGTCTATCTAATACTTTTGCCCCAAAATGAGCAAACTTAATTCCTAGTTTATACTTAGCACCTGATGTTTTATGAACAAACTGTTTCTTCTCTAATGTATATAGCATTCTAAAAACACTAGCCTTCCCTAAATTCAATTCTTTACTTATTTCAGAAAGGGTCAATTCTTTATGCTCACTTAATAAATCCAATACTTCTAATGTATTATAAACTGAACTCAATAGATATTTATCTTTTGTCATAATTTTATCCTCCTCACCTAATAACTTATCCCTGTGTTTTATATATATTATAACATTTATAAATTTAATTTCATCTTAACCTTAGTACAAAAATAATGTTTTCATCTTATCCAATTATCTAAACTTTAGTTTTAAAGTTTTTGGTGAGGTAAAAAATGCTGAATAAATATTATTCAGTGGATTCAAAGTCTCTTATAGTTTCTTCTCCTCGAAGTCCTTCTAATGCTCCTCTTGCCAGTGCTTCCATTTCATTCTCTCCTGGATATACTACAATAGGACCAATAAATGAACATCTTTCTTTTATTTTGTCCACAATATAATTAGAATTTGCAATTCCACCTGTTAAAAGTATAGCATCAACTTTACCCTTTAATACAGTTGCCATAGCACCTATCTGTTTAGAAATTTGATAAATCATAGAATTTAAGCATAAAGCTGCTTTTTCATCTGTTTTAGCTATCTGTTCTACAATTCTGACATCGTTTATGCCTAAATATGCCACAAGCCCTCCTTCTCCTTGAATCATCCTTTTTACCTCTTCATAAGTATACTCTCCAGAAAAACAAATATCTACTAGTTTACCCACAGGCAATGCACCCGTTCTGTTTGTTGAAAAAGCACCATCTCCAGCAAGTGCATTATCACCATCAATCATTCTTCCATTCTTATGTGGTGCTACGGATATTCCTCCTCCAAGATGAGCTACAATAAGATTAAGGTCTTCATATTTAACTCCCTTTTCTCTAGCATATCTTTTAGCAGTAGCTTTATGATTTAATACATGGAAACTACTCTTTCTTGACATAAGCGGATGCCCAGATAATCGAGCCTCAGGCTCAAATTCATCTGTTACAGGTGAATCCACTATTAATGGAATTGCTTCAATTTCCAAACAAATTTCATAAGCTATTTTACTACCTAAGTCGCTTGGATGAAATCCATATAACCCACTAGCCTGTTGTCTGAGCATTTCTTCGTTCACACGATAAATTCCACCTTCTATAGGTTCAGTATGACCACCACGGCTCACTATGGCATCTAATTCCTTTTTATCAATATTATTTTCTTCAATAAATTTCTCAATAAATTTCTTTCGATATTCAATCTGATCAAATATATCAGAAAAAGATCTAGTTTCTTCTGATGGATGTTCTATAGTTTTTCTTTTCATACATATATTATCTTCATAGTATGCAATTTTTGTAGATGTTGAACCTAGGTTAATTACTAGTATTTTATACATTAATATTCTCCTTGTATAATGTATTTAGGTTATTAGATAGGAAAACCTATAAACCTTTCCTTATTTATCTCTCAAATTTAGAAATAATTGTATTATTTGATTGACAGGATTATCAAGCTCTCCTTGAGTCTTTGAACTCGTAATAGAAAGACTGATACCTCTCTCTAATAAGCAGTTTACGAATGACTCGGATGTTGGTTGCTTTTAGGCTTCTCTCCCAATATACAACAAGGTGGTAACGCTTATTAGTAGAGTGGACTCACAATCTAAAATATATCTTTATGAGGTGTTACTTATGTTTTATTTAGGAATTGATATCGCTAAAAATAATCATGTCGCATCCTTAATTAATGAAGATGGAAAGACCCTTTTTAAAGCTTTTTCTTTCTCCAATACTTCGGATGGTGGAGAAGCTCTACTTTCCAAATTAAACTCTTTTTCCAGCAATATCTCTGACTTTGTTATAGGCATGGAAGCTACAGTTCATTACTGGTTGGCTTTATATTCTTTTCTTTATGATAATGGTTTTACCATTCATGTTATTAATCCTATTCAAACAGATGGTTGACGTAGAGGAACCGAGAGCTGTAAAAGAAAAACTGATATTATTGATTCTTTACTAATTGCTGATCTCATCGATATGGCTCCTTTGTAAAAACCTCTCTTTCCAATAAGGATATATTTTCTCTCATAAATTTAACCCGTTTTCGCTCTTACCTTGTTCAGTCTATTTCTGTCTTAAAGAGAAAGGTAATCAGTATTCTTGACCAAGTATTTCCTGAATATCAGTCTATTTTTTCTGACGTCTTTGGCAAAACCTCTAAAGAACTTTTGCTACAATTTTCATCACCCATTGATTTTGAAGATATTTCTACTGAATCTTTAGCTGAACTAATTAAATCCAAAGCTATAAACTCTTTTGGAATTACCTTTAGCAAAGACAGCTTTACTTTTCAATTAAAAGCACTTATTCAGCAAATAAACTTTATTGAATCTCAAGTTAAGAATACAGAAAATAAAATCAATAGGCTTATATCATTTATTGATTCCCCTATTACAACAATCCCAGATATTGGGAATGTAATTGGAGCTACTACTCTTGGAGAAATTGGTGATATTAATAAGTTTGACTCTCCCAAAAAAATAGTTGCTTATGCTGGTATAGATGCCATCGTTATTAGTTCTGGTGAATTCCAGGCTACACATACCGTTATGAGCAAAAGCGGATCTCCTTATTTAAGAAAAGCCTTGTTTCAAGCTGCATTAGTAGCTTCATTTAACAATCCGGTTTTAAATGCATATTATCTTAAAAAGCGAGGTGGGGGAAAGCATCTCCTTACTTGTATTGGTGCTGTTTCAAGAAAATTATGCAATATAATTTATGCTATACTCAGAGATTAAAAGCCATATGAAGTAAGAATCGATAGATGACACCTAATTCCCTATGCCTTTAATTAATGTCTTTTAAAAGCTTGTTTTCAGCAGGGCTTATTTGCCATGCTTAAATTTAACATTAAATATTCTAGAATTTATTCTGTTTAATTGCTTGACTTTTTATAGTTGGTCTTTCTTGTTGATTTTATTCTTTGTAATAATATTATGATGTATAGACAGCGAGTGCTATAGAAAGAAGCTTTTCTTCCATTGAGGCAGTTCTAGATGTGAAAATTATAGGAACTGAAGTTCCAACCGTTGCAGCTGCTACTTTTTTCTTGCCTATATAAGAAATTGCTTTAGTAAGTGTGTTTCCAACTGTTAAATTTGGTACTAATATTATATCTGCATTTCCTGCAACTGTACTTGTTATACCTTTTGTTTTAGCTGCTTCTTGTGATATAGCATTATCAAATGCAAAAGGTCCATCTACTTCGCAACCTTTTATTTGACCCCTATCAGTCATCTTACTTAATAAAGCTGCATCCACTGTGTCTTGCATATTTGGGTTAACTATTTCTAAAGAAGCTAATACGGCAACTTTAGGTTTTTGAATTCCTATTTTATGAGCTAAATTAACTGCATTTTCTAAAATTTCTTTTTTCTTCATTAAATCAGGTGCTACAGTTATAGCACAATCAGTTATAAACATTAAACCTTCATTATTTTCTTTTTCTAAAACTGATATTTGAGTTATATGATTTCCAGTATTTAAACTTTTTTCTTTGTTTAAAACTGCTTTTAGAAATGTGGAAGAGTGTAACATTCCTTTCATAATAGTTGAAGCTTTTCCTTGATTTACTAAATCTACGGCTGTATCTGCTGCTTTTTTATGATCTATTTTATTAATTATTTCAGATTTAACAGTCAAATTATTTTCTTTTATAATGTTTTTGATTTTTTCTTTATCCCCGACTAAAATAAATTCTGCAAGTTTAATTTCCCCAGCTTTTTCTATAACTTTTAATATTTCTAAATCATCCGGCACAGCTACTGCTATTTTTTTTGATTCGTTTTTAATAGCTAATTCCATTAATTGTTCAAAATTTTTTATAATCATTTATTCTCATGTATGATGTATTTAAGCACAAATACATCAATACTCTCCTTTCCTAAATATTTTTCATATAATCTTTATTAACACTGTAGATTATTAATTTTTTTATCTCAATATCGTTATAAGCTTTTTGGTTTAGCTTTAATAATATTAGTAATTGTATATGGCATAGTTCTCAACCCCCATTTTATATTTGTGTGATAACTTTTATTTAACAAAGGTTGAAGATTTATACTATATTCATTTTTTTGAAAACACTACTAATTATGATATTATTTTTGCAGAACCAAATTAAATAAAAAGGCTATTGCATTGTTAATTAATTGAAGCAAATACAATAGCCGTATAATCTATGACTAAATCCAGATAATTATTAAAGTGGGTAGTAATATTTATTATCTTTATGAAAATAATAAATAAAAATAAATTTATTAATAGTAACTCTGCAATAAATTTCCAAGTCTTTTCATACCTTTTACTATATCATCTTTTTCTACATGAGAAAAACTGAGACGTATAAAATTATTATGCCCCTCCTCTGTAAAAAAGGAACTTCCTGGAACAAAAGCCACTTTAGCTTTTTTTGCAGCTTCTATAAGTAATTCGTTTGTGTTAATATCTTCTTTTAATTCAAGCCATACAAAAAACCCACCAGATGGAATGGTATGTTTTATATTTTTTGGGAAATATTTTTTTATGCAGTCCAACATTACATCTCTTCTTTCTTTATAAACATTCCTAAGTTTCCCAATATGTTTATTGATATTATATTTTTTCATATACGCACCAGCAATTTTCTGATTAATTGAACCACATTGTAAATCAGAACTTTGTTTAGCAAATATATATTTATTTAAAATTTCATCTGATGCACATACCCATCCTAATCTTAAACCTGGTGAAAATATCTTAGAAAATGAACCCAAATAGATAACCCACCCATCTTTATCAAAGCTTTTAACAGCTGGATGTCTTTCTCCTTCATATATTAAATCTCCATATGGACAATCTTCAACTATAGGAACTTTATATTTTGAACCAAGTTCAACTAACTGCTTTCTTCTATCATCACTCATACATACACCAGTAGGATTTTGAAAATCTGGGATTGTGTAAATCATTTTTACATTGCTATTTTCTTTTAAAGCTTTTTCAAGCTCTTCAATTATCATACCATTTTCATCTATAGATATTCCTACATACTTAGGCTTATATGGCTGAAAAGCATTAAAAGCTCCTACATAACTTGGACTTTCACAAATTATAGCATCTCCTTCATTTATAAATATTCTTGCAGAAAGTTCAATACCTTGTTGTGAACCCGATGTTAATGCAATGTTTTTTTCTGTAACATTTACACCAGCAGCTTTCATTCTTTGATTAGCAATAATTTCTCTAAATGTCTTATAACCTTCTGTGCTACTATATTGAAGTGCTTCTCGCGATTCAAATTTAATAACATCATAAGTTAAAGGTAATAGTTCTTCAACAGGAAATAATGCTTCTTCTGGTTTTCCAGCTGCAAAAGAAATAATCTCAGGATTATCAAATAATTTATTTCTTATTTCAGACGGTTTCAATAATTTTGCTCTCTCAGAAAATCTAATATTCATAATATCTTATACCTCCTATTATTATAAAAAATAATAATACAACAAAGTTAACTGTACACCACTTGATATAATAATAAATTTATGCTGCCACATTTTTTGCATAGAATACTTCTTTGTCTAAATCACCTGTTTTTGATGCTATAAATACCATGCCAGTAGTATCACCAATAACATTAAGTACTGTCGCCCCTAAGTCAAGAAGAGTATATACACCTGCAATAACAGGTACAATGTCTTGTGGCAAACCCATAACGCTCAATGTAATAGTACTCATAATGATTCCACCTCCTGGTACACCAGCAGCACCAATTGACATAACAACACAGAGAATAATTCCAAAAGCAATTTGTGCAATGGATAATTCTATATCATAAATATAAGATGCAAAAATAATGTAACTCGCATATTCAGCTGCTGCACCATTCATATTAATTGTAGCAGCTGGGGCAGCAATCAAATCTACAATGTAATCAGCAACACCACAATTTTTTTTCGTACAATTCATAGTAACTGGTAAAGTACCTACACTAGATAATGAAGTAAAAGCCATAACAATAACTGGGAATATGTTTTTATAATATTGTAATGGACTTAATTTTGCACCTATCTTAATAAACAAGCTAAGAACAATGATGGCAAAAGCTAAAATTGCAACCCAGTAAGCTATCAAAAAAGTTCCTACACTTGCTAACATTTCAAATCCGGTAGTTCCTACCATAACAGCCATCATTGAGCATATACCTATAGGAGCAAATTTTAGTACCATATTTATCATATTTGAAACAACTTCGTTCAATCCATCTATTACATCTAGTGCTTTTTCAGCATTTTTGTATTTTTCACGAATCCCAGCTAAAATAATACCAAATACAATAGCAAAAAACACAATTTGTACCAAATTACCTTCTGACATTGATGCAAATGGATTATCAGGTATCCATGAAATTATATTTTCAATTAAAGTAGAACCTGCGGACATTTGTATACTTTGAGTAGTACCAGGGTCCCAATGCATGCCAGCTCCTGGTTTAAATATTTTCATAGAAATTATCCCAAACGTCGCTGCAATACTAGAGCCAATAAATACATAACCAATAAACATGCCACCAATCTTACGTAGCTTACTTATATCAGCTACGCTTGATATTGCTTTAATTATACTAAGTAATATTAATGGGTAAATACACATTCTCAATAGCCGCATAAAAATATCACCTAGAAACTTTATTACCACTATCTTGCTACCAAATATTATTCCTAAGATAATCCCTAGAATCAATCCTATCATTATTTTAGCAGATAGTGAAAGTTGACGCTTCTTTTTAGTTTTTTCCATTATTAATACCCCCTATTTTTTATTTTTGTGTTAAAAAATATTGTTTAGGCACACAAACTTTGATTGGTAATTTGATATTGATTTTTTATTTAGGTTATATTAGAAAAATGTTTTAGTTTTAATAATTTTTGATTTTTATAAATATAATTCTTTTAATTGTTTTAAATCTAGATATTCATATTTTCTAATTTCTTTATATAATTTTTGTAGTTATTAATAGTGTTTTCTTGCAATTCTTTTTTCTGCTCATCTGTTAAATGCTTAAACCTTCCTTGTAAATTCACATAATCGCCTATTGGTTTAAGCTTTTTGAATTTAGTGTTAATTTTTACTTTTCCATTATCATACTCATATAAAATCCATGACCCTGTTTGTACAGCTAATCTTGCTAATTCAATCGTTTTAGCTGGATTATATCTCCACCCTGTAGGACATGGAGTCTGTATATGAATTAAAGAGGGACCATCTATATACTTTGCTTTCTGAACTTTTCTCCTAAAATCACTTAAATTGTGAATAGATGCTGTTGCAGCATAAGGAATATCATGAGCTATGGCTATTTGCAATAAATTTTTTCTTTCTGTAGGTTTTCCAGCTGGTGTAGTAGTTGTAATTGCATAATATGGTGTTGAACTACTTCCCTGTATTCCTGTATTCATATATGCTTCGTTGTCATAGCAAATATATAATATTCTATCTTTCCTTTCTAAAACTCCTGATAAAGATTGTAATCCTATATCTACAGTCCCACCATCACCTGCAAAGGCTAATACAGTAGTTTCCTTATTCCCTTTTGCATTTAAAGCTGCTCTTACCCCTGCTGCACACGCTGCACTATTTTCAAGATTTCCCTGAAACCCTGGTATTTTTAAAGCTGCTTCTTT
The DNA here is from genome assembly GCF_021655075.1 of Clostridium sp. Cult2. Taxonomy (GTDB): domain Bacteria; phylum Bacillota; class Clostridia; order Tissierellales; family Tepidimicrobiaceae; genus Schnuerera. The sequence goes on along the minus strand of NZ_PPXX01000030.1, from coordinate 8,032 downwards.
TCCAAATCCTGAAAATAATGCTGCACATCCTGGAGGAATTATAGCTATAGTATCTTCGCCTAATACATCTAAGGTATTTCTAATAATTAATTCCAACCCACATCCTGCACAAGCACTAACACCATGTGAAACTAAACCTTTAGAATTATGTTGAATATTATACATTCTTAATCACCCGCCTAATTTCCATTGGATTCTCTTTTAAATCTATCCATTCAGTATGGTCTTCTCTTTTATCATCTTTTATTTCTAATAACTCATTATATATCTTCTCAATATTCTCAACAGTAACATCTCTCCCACCAAGTCCACCAACATAGTGTCTAATATCAGCTGCTTCGTCTTTTAATGCTGCACAAGTTTCACTCCAAACAGGTCCTCCTTGGCTTCCTAGTCCAGCACTTCTATCAAATACTCCTATTACACTTTTCTCAGCCAATATTCTTCTTAATTGTTCAACTGGAAATGGTCTAAACATTGTTATCTTTACTAGTCCAACTTTTTTATCCTCTGCTCTCATCTTATCTACGACATACTTTGCTGTACCACACATAGATCCTAAGGCTATAAGTACAACATCAGCATCCTCAATTTTATAACCTTCCACTACTTCAATCTTTCTTCTAAATTTCTTTTCGAATTCTATTATAATATCATCAGCAATCTTAAGAGCATTATCCATACTTACTTTCTGTTGATAGCGCATTTCAGTATAATCCTCTGGCCCTGTTAAATTACACAAAAACATTGGATCTTTTGTATCTAAATATGTATTTTTTGGTATATACGGTCCTACAAATTCATCCACTAATTTTTGATCCGGCACATCCACTTTTTGCATAGAATGAGATAAGAAAAATCCATCTAAACAAACCATTGCAGGTGTTATTACCCTTTCATCCTCTGCAACTCTATACGCTATAAGCATTAAATCTAATACCTCTTGAACATTTTGACAATAAAATTGCAACCATCCCATATCCCTTTGAGACATTGTATCTCCATGTTCGCACCACAATGTCCACGGTGCAGCTACTCCTCTATTTACTACTGGCATAACTATAGGTGCTCTATTACCTGCTGCCATTCCAAGAACTTCATGCATTAAAGCTAGTCCATTTGAAGAAGTTGCAGTTGCTGCCCTTACTCCTGTTAACTGTGCTGTTGTTGCCACAGACATTGCACTATGCTCAGATTCAACTCTTATATATTCAGCATTAAGCTCACCTAATGCAACCATTTTTGCTAATCTTTCTGACATTGAACTTTGAGGTGTTATTGGGTATACTGATACTACTTGAACTTTAGCTAATTTCATCGCTTCAGCAGCGGCTTCATTTCCATCTAGCATTTTATAGGCCATGACACCTCACTCCTTTCTGGTACCATACTAATACACTTTTTAGGACATTCGTTTGCACAAATTCCACATCCTTTACAATAATTAAAGTCAAATGTTACACACTCTTTATCTTCCTTTTTTACTTCAACAATATTGACTGGACAAACCACTGTACAAGTACCACATTTTATACATTCCTCAAAATTTACCTTTGGCCTTTCTAATCTCCAACTACCTGTATTTGAAGCAATAAATGTGGTAGCTACAGGACCTTGTACATTATGCTTTATTAATTTTTTCATAGGCATCTCTTGCTGCTTTTGCATTTCCATCACCTGCCTTTTCACCAAACATTGACATAATAGCTGCTTCTACTGAATCTATTTTTAATAATCCAGTTATTGCTAATGCTCCAAGCATTGAACTATTAGGTATTCTTCTGCCTGTGTTTTTAAATGCAATTTCAGTTCCATCCACATAGTAAATTTCTTTAAAATTATACTTTCTGTACTCGTCTAAAACGTTTTCATCTTCCGTATTTAAAACTAAAATACTATTTTCGTTGATACCCTCAGATATATCTACCCCCTTATCAACAACAGTGTAATCCATAACCAATACAATATCAGGATTGTAAACGAATGAATTCACCAATATTGGCTTATTATCCATTATAATGCTAGTGTTAACAGGTGCTCCACGCCTTTCATGACCATATGCTGGAATCGTAATGGCATATTTGTCTTCATGTAAAGATACAGCTTCTGAAAACACTTTCCCTGCAGTTACTATTCCCTGACCTCCTAATCCATAGAACTTTAATTTAATCACTTGTCTCCGCCCTTTCCTTTCTTAATATAAGTACAAGATTTGCTAGATAAAATTTAATATTATTTTTCTCCATGTTAAATGGTGTTTCTCTAATGTAAATTATACCTTGTCCTAACAGTAATGTCAATGATTTTTCAGAATATTTTTTCTACATACTATATTCTGTTTATTCTAGCGAAACAATATGCATAAAAAAATAGGATAGACATTTGTCCTACTAAACAAATGTCTATCCTATTTTTTATCAAATATATAAATTTGTATTATAGTAAACCAGTCACATGCCACCAAGGTATTTGAATTAATAGTACTGTTATAAACACCACTAAGGTAAGCGGAATTCCCATCTTCATAATATGTGAATCATTATACATTCCATACTCTTCGCCTATACCAACTAATATTGTTATATGTTGATAAGGAAGTAAATAATGAAATGCAACCGATGTATAGACTAATAATGCAGGTACTAAAGGGTTCAGTGATGATGAACCAGTATATGCCAAAAAGGCGGGTATTGCAATACTCATGACTGCAATGACGCTTCCTAAAATCATATGAAGTCCTATAGATATTGTAACTACTAATAATCCAAAAAGAAATATATTCTTAGGTACTGAAGATGGTAATATATAAGAAACTATCCAAGAATTCATACCTGTTATTTCTCCTATTTTACCTATTGCTAATGCAGCATTCAAAAAAAATAGAGTATCAATAGGAACAGTTTTCCATGACTCATTAGTTAAAACTTCTCCAATCATCGGCATACTCATTAATATAGCAATAAGTATTGTTACCCATCCCAAGTCTACATTATGTATAGAATCAGTCATCCAAAGTACTATAGCTATCATTACCCAAAATATAGTCTTCTTTTCCAAATTTGTTAACTTGCCCAAATTAGCTAATTTTTCTTGGACTGCCTTTTTATTAATATTTATTGTAGAACTGGGCTTGAAAATTATTAACAACAATATACAAGTAAGTATACTTGCAGCTAATGAGGGCATGCCCATATGGTAAAACCAATCCATCCATCCAAATTTTTGACCAGCAAAATCTACAGCTAACATGTTAATAGTACTATCCCCGGTTAAAAATACCATTGCTGTTGGAACAGTGGCTACAAATACAGAAAAACCAATAATTACCGCATCCTCTTTTGTTATTTTTGCACTTTTAATAACTACCTTCATTATAGAAAGTATTAAAAAGGCCCGAGGCCAGGGATGGGGAATTAACAAGCTTAATATAATTTGAAGAACAAAGGTGGATATTATTATGCTATTAAAAGAATTAACAAATTTAATAACAAACAAATATGCAATTCTTTCTCCCAATCCTGACCTATTAACAGCATCAGCTATTAAATAGGCACCAATCACCAGATATATAGTAGGTAAAGCCCAAAGAGAAAATACATCAGACGCTGAGGCTATATTTAATGATACTAAGCTAGTTAGATACAGGATAGATATAAATCCAACATTAGCTACTCCTGTTGCCCAAAATACAACGGTCATTAAACTTAGAGCCATCGCTTTTTGTCCATCAGTAGAAATATTGGTTATTTCAATATTCCAAATGATAATCGCAATTATGATACCGAATATAAGACCAATATTCTTTTTATTTTTGCATAATCGTAACATTGTAATCCTCCTTTCAATAATGAAATTAATTTCATCAAGAAAGGAATGGGTGAAGTGATTAATGATATTTAGTATATAATATAATTTATCTAGTTGCAAGTACTTTCTAATGAGATGTTATTATCTTACATAATCTAATGATTCTATTTTACCACCTACACCTTCTTCAAGGTCTTATTACTTCTAAAACAATATTCTTCACTTCGAATTCCAGCTAGTTTCTCCAATATTACTTAACCATAGCAACATCCTCATAAATTTATCTAACTTTATACAATTCGATAAATTTCTAGGATTTTGATATGTACCTTTTTATCCCAACACTCATGTACAACACTAGGTGCTTGAAAATAAATCCACCTTTTTAAGCTGGAGCAATTGTTGTGTTTTTACAATTATTATCTTTCAAATAAGCAAATTTAATGTCTTCCAAGATTGGCTTCTCATTACTAACTGTTATAAAATAAATTACCTGTCAATTGACAATAACAACTCCATCTATAAATATAGCAAATTTTCTATCTAATCTGATATTATATTTCTTTCCTTTCATTTCTCTAATAATAACAACAGTTATACTTAAACTGTGTTCCCACCTAACAGCCAATGTTTTTCATAAGCAGTCTGTCATTAGATATAATATTTATCTTCTTCTCATCTTTATATTATCCCAATAAAACATTTTCGCTAATATACATCTAATGGTGTAACAACTGATTCACCGCCTTTATCTAACAATACAGTCATTTCTCCTGCATATCCATCCCAAGTAAATAGATAATTAACACTAGTTTTACTATCTACTATTATTTTAAAACCTGACAATCTTCCATCTTTGTGAACGGTAATAAATCTCTTATCAGACATCTATTTCCCTCTAACCTAATGATTCTTTTATAAGTTATAATTTATTAACTCCTGTTGTGCAAATTTTGAACCTTGATTTCCATTATAGGATAATAAATGATATGCATCCTATAAGTGTCAATAAAAAAGCATATGCTAACTCTTTGTATCTTGATAGTTTTTTTAAAAAACTATGCGGGCAATTTTAATAAGTTGTATATGTTTTCAAAGGTACATTTTGCCTTTCTTGATAATAAATATATCTGACAAATCTTTTGGTAATTGTATTTTCATGATGAATAATTGTTTCTCCAATGGTTTGTTTTAAGAGATAATCTTCTATTAGAAACCCTAAAGACTTCTAGGAAAGTATATGCCAAAAAACATACCAAAAAGTATCTTTCAATAGATATTAGGCCTATAATACGGTATTGGTCAAGGCCTACGTTTTCTTTAAAATTATGATAACTAGTTTCAATATTCCATCTGACCAAATAGTAATCTATAGTTGTCTTATTATCAAGCGCAGTATCTGTACTAAGAATGTATACAGATTTTTCAAATCCATTTTTTCTAGCTTCAAAAGATATTAATAGCACCTTGTTATCAATTTGGGCAACTTTACCTTGATAACGGTATACCTTGTATTCTTTACCCCTGACGGTAACGGAGTCTAGGGTATTTGGATCAAGATTATTAGCAAATTCATAGATTTTAATTTTATTACCATCAGGGTGGAAATTTCGATTAGATCTTACTCCGCCAATCAAATGGTAATTCTCTGACAAGGCTTCATCTATTAACGAATTACTGGTATACCAGCTATCCATAAGGATATATTTTTTAAGCTTTGATGGTTTATTAAAATTCTGTATAAATTCTTTGACAATATCCGTTTTACTTTGAAAAGGTATCTCAAGTTCATCACACTTTATATCTCTGTAATAGGGTTTGAATTGAAGGGAACCGAGTAAGCCCCTGCCACAAAATGTGAAGTTATTAAACAATGGGACCAGCATGGCTTATCCAAAGAATGCGAATAATGAAAATCCAGTGCCTCCATTAATTTAGTTCTGATATCCTTTCAATTGACAGTATCATCAATTACAAGGAAACCAATATCATCAGAGCATAGTTCATTATTTAAAAGTTGTTTTATATAGGCTAAACGATTGTAATTAAGCAATTCATCGTCCAGGGAGAATTACTTAAAAATCGTGAGATACAGCTTTTATCTTTAGCCTTAACAATATTCTCTGCAATCTTTGAAATGGATACCTTATCACCTATATTGATAATGCCTTCTATTATTGTAGCAAGATGATTAATTGTGGTTTATTCATTCCATAATTTACATCTTCTAAAAAATTGATTATTTCTTCGGTTCTTTCCAACGTTAGTTGATTTAGCACATAATTTTTAGTATAGTATCTTGAGTTCTGCAGCAAAATCAAAGAATAAGGCCTATAAGCATTGTAAACACAATGTTTATAGGCCTTTAACAATTACAAAAGAGTGTAGTTCTACACCTATTATTTTTTAGAATTTGCAATTAAGTTTTTGATATCACTCTGTTTCCAAAATCTTTTGGTAATATCAGTATTTAAAATATTTGAAAATGACTTAGAAACATCATCTGCATAATCTAACATATAATAATTTTCATCAAGATAAGTTACGCTTAAATTTTTAATAGAATTAATTAATTCAGAAATACTAAACTCGTAATTAGTTTCTTTTTCTAATAATCTAATTAAAATTAATGCTAAAAAGCAAATGAAAAAATGTGCTTCAATATGACCTTTTTTTCTAACATAAACAGGTCTAGATTTAAGTTGACTTTTAGTAATCTTAAAACTTTCTTCAATCTTCCAAAGCCCTTTGTAACGTTCAATAATTTCTCTATCAGGCATATTTAATTCACTGCTGACAATTAAATAATAACCATCATATTTTTCTTCTTCCGCAATTCTATCTTCATCAATATATAAATAATCACCTTTCTCTAAAATTTCACCAGTTTCCCTATCTAAATATTCATCTTTAATATACTTGTAAGCTCCTTTATTCAGACTACCCTTCTTTAATTTAATTAATTTATTAGCCTTATCTAAAACCTTTTGTCTGTCTTTCCTAGCTTTTCTTGCATATTTTTCAGAATAAAAAACAACTTGTTTTTGTTCAATCTCAACTTGAACCTTTTTCCCTTTAGCATTAGTAATCCAAATATTAGTATTAACAACCCTTGATTTGAATTTATACTCATCGCCCATGTCTTTGTAGTCATTAGCATTTAAAACATAATCTTTTACCTCTTTAGATGAACCTCTAACAGATTTTGAATATATATATCCATTTTTATGTATAACATTGTAAGCAATGTTCTCTCCTGTATTCATACCTTTATCTGCAACAACAATAACTCTACCTAAATTAAAATCTTTTTTCAATTCATCAAGAACAGGCATTAAAGTATTACAGTCATTAGTATTACCTTCAAATAATTTAAAAGAAATAGGAATACCTTCATCATCCATTAACAAGCCCATTTGAACTATTGGATTAGGTCTATGTTCTTTAGAAACTCCTTTTATCCTAAAATTATCTTCATCAGATTCAAAATAATAATTAGTAACGTCATAAAAGACATTATCGAGATTTCTACCATATTCACATCTAATATATTCATGAATATGTAAAATCAAATCCTTTTTGTATTTAGCAAAATAATCTAAAGATCTATACACATCATCAATTGAAAAATCAGAATCCATAAAATATTTTTCTAATAATTCAGTGGACTTCTTTTTTGAACAAGGTTCCATTACTCTTAGAAAACTTAAAGCTTGTAAAATTTTATTCAAAGAAAAATCAATATTTAAACTCTGTTGCTTATTATCTAAAAAATAACCAATATTTAACTTATGATAAATATAACTTAAAACAACAAAACCAAAGTTTTTCCTTAAAACTTCATTATTCTTAACAGATTCTGATCTATCAAAAGAAAACTCTAAGGGAGCATTATTAAGCTTTTCTTCTTCAGTCATTTCTTTAGCTAAATTTTTAAAATGTTCAATAGGATCCTCATAAATATCTTCAAACTCATCTAGAAATCCAATACTTTTTACAGCACGTTGTTTATTCTTTTTAGTAATTGGATCTCTTAATCCTTTAACAATGGACAAATATATGCGACCATTAGGCCTTTTATCTTTCTTTAAAAACATTTACATCACCCATCTATATTATACCATAGAATGGCATAGAATAACAGTGAAATATATTAAATTTGACAAAAAAATATCCCCTAACCAGGATAGTCAAAGGATTATATTAACTTTATATTGAATTTTTG
>NZ_PPXX01000003.1 GCF_021655075.1 Clostridium sp. Cult2 | reverse complement strand
TTGCTGCTGTTAATGTTGTTTTACCATGGTCTACGTGACCTATTGTTCCTATGTTTACGTGAGGTTTAGTTCTTTCAAATTTTGCTTTACCCATTTACTGTTCCTCCTTAATAATTGTTATTTAATATAATAATTGTTATTTATGGCCTAAAATTTTTTCTGCAATGCTACTTGGCACTGGTTCATAATGGTCAAATTGCATTGAATATACTGCTCTACCTTGAGTATTGGAACGAAGATCTGTAGCATATCCAAACATTTCAGATAAAGGAACATACCCTCGTACTACCTGAACGCCACTTCTTGGTTCCATTCCTTCTATTCTACCTCGTCTTGAGTTAATATCTCCTATTACATCACCCATATATTCTTCTGGCATAATAACTTCAACCTTCATTATTGGTTCTAATAATATAGGTTTAGCTTTTTCCATAGCTTCTTTAAATGCCATAGAGCCAGCAATCTTAAATGCCATCTCTGAAGAGTCAACTTCATGATATGACCCATCAAAAAGGGTAACCTTAATATCTACTACTGGATAGCCTCCAATAATACCTGAATGCATAGCTTCTTGAATTCCATTATCTACAGAAGGTATATACTCTTTTGGTATAACTCCTCCTACTATATTGTTAACAAATTCATAGCCTGCCCCGGGTTCTTGAGGCTCAATTCTAATTTTAACATGCCCATATTGTCCACGACCGCCAGATTGTCTTACATATCTTGTATCTGACTCAGCAGAAGCTGAAATAGATTCCTTGTAGGCTACTTGAGGGTTACCTACATTTGCTTCTACTTTAAATTCTCTCAGAAGTCTGTCTACAATTATTTCTAAATGTAATTCGCCCATTCCAGCGATTAAAACTTGACCTGTTTCCTCATTGGTGAAAGTTCTAAATGTAGGGTCTTCTTCTGCTAGCTTTGCCAAAGCTATGCTCATCTTTTCTTGACTTGCTTTTGTCTTTGGTTCAATAGCTACTTCTATAACAGGTTCTGGGAATTCCATAGTTTCTAATATAATTGGATTGTCTATATCGCATAATGTATCTCCTGTAGAAGTATCCTTAAGTCCAACTGCTGCTGCAATATCCCCTGCATAAACTTCTTTGACTTCTTCTCTTTTATTAGCATGCATTAAAAGAATTCTACCTATTCTTTCTCTTTTGCCCTTTATAGGATTATATACATAAGATCCTGATTCAAGTGTACCTGAATACACTCTAAAATAAGCCAGCTTTCCTACATAAGGGTCTGTTACAATTTTAAATGCTAATGCAGAAAATGGTTCGTCATCAGAAGAACGTCTTTCTTCAGTCTCATCTGAATCCACAGCTAAGCCCTTTATTGAAGGTATATCTAATGGTGAAGGTAAATAATCTACTATTGCATCTAATAAAGGTTGGACTCCCTTGTTTTTGTAGGATGAACCACATAAAACTGGAGTAATTTCTACCTTAACTGTAGCAGTTCTTATTGCATTAATAATCTCTTCAGGGGTTATCTCTTCCCCTTCGAGATATTTAATCATTAAATCTTCATCATATTCAGCTATTTTTTCCAATAAATTTTCCCTGTATTCTTCTGCCAAATCTTTTAAATCTTCTGGTATGTCTACTACTTCTATATTTTCTCCTAAATCATCTTTATAGATTCTGGCATTCATATTCACCAAGTCTACAACTCCTGTGAAATGGTCTTCTTTTCCAATGGGTAATTGAATGGGGACTGGATTGGCCTTTAATCTATCCTTAATCATATCTATTACTCTAAAAAAATCTGCTCCAACGATATCCATCTTATTGATGAAAGCCATTCGAGGAACGTGATATTTGTCCGCCTGCCTCCAAACTGTTTCTGATTGAGGTTCTACTCCTCCTTTAGCACAAAATACTGCTACTGCACCATCTAAAACTCTAAGAGACCTTTCAACCTCCACGGTAAAATCCACGTGTCCTGGCGTATCTATAATATTAACCCTATGGCCTCTCCAATGACATGTAGTAGCAGCAGATGTTATTGTTATTCCTCTTTCCTGCTCCTGCTCCATCCAATCCATTTGTGCAGCACCTTCGTGGGTTTCTCCTACTTTGTGAATTTTTCCAGTATAAAACAATATCCTCTCTGTGGTAGTTGTTTTTCCTGCATCTATATGGGCCATTATTCCTATGTTTCGTGTTTTCTCTAATGGAAATTCTCTGGACACAATATTTCCTCCTTCCTGTTTCTATGTCCCCCTTCACACGTTTATCGTTAACAGACTACCATCCGTAATCTACCATCTATAATGTGCGAATGCCTTATTTGCTTCTGCCATCTTGTGAGTTTCTTCTCTTTTCTTAACACTTGCACCAGTATTATTGGCTGCATCCATTAGCTCTCTAGCTAATCTTTCTACCATAGTCTTTTCGCCTCTTGCTCTTGAATAACGAACAAGCCAACGAAGACCTAATGTTTCTCTTCTTTCTGGTCTCACTTCAACTGGAACTTGGTATGTTGCTCCACCAATACGTCTAGCTTTAACTTCTAATACTGGCATTATATTGTTCATGGCTTTATAGAACACTTCTAAAGGTTCTTCACCAGTTTTTTCTCCTACATAATCAAATGCACCATATACAATTCCTTGAGCAATTCCTTTTTTACCATCTAGCATAATATTGTTAATAAGCTTAGTAACTACTACATCATTGTATATAGGGTCTGGTGTAACTTCTCTTTTTGCCACATATCCTTTTCTAGGCACTTTACTTCCCTCCTTAACTATATAAAGTAAATTCATTGGTACTCGACAGATCTATTCTGCCGTTGTGCGCTCAATGCATCTATATATTAAATGGAATAATTCCATGCATCATCAGCACAATTATTTCTTCTTAGGCTTTTTAGCCCCATATTTGGATCTAGATTGCATTCTTCCTTCTACTCCTGCAGTATCTAAAGTGCCCCTAACTACGTGATATCTAACACCTGGAAGGTCTTTTACTCTCCCACCTCTAATTAAAACAACACTGTGTTCTTGTAAATTATGACCAATTCCAGGAATATAAGCAGCAACCTCAACACCATTTGTAAGTCTAACTCTAGCAACTTTTCTTAAAGCTGAGTTAGGTTTCTTAGGAGTAACAGTTCTAACAGCTGTACAAACACCTCTTTTTTGTGGTGAATGGACTGTATTGGCTTCCTTTTTCAATGAGTTAAAATTAACACCCAATGCAGGAGATTTAGACTTATATACAACCTCTTTCCTACCTTTTCTAATTAATTGGTTAATTGTTGGCATTCCTACACCTCCTTCTATTGTAAAATATTATTTTAATAATGCAGCACAAGCTGCACTAACATCAATATTACATGTTTCTCCTAATTTTTCCATAGTTTCTACATGGATTATTGGAATTTGTTTCTCATTACATACTGTAATTATTTCATTTTTTATCCTATTATCTGCATCTTTAGCAATATATACTGTTTTTGCTTTTCCATTCATCAATGCTCGTTTTACCTGTTTAGTTCCAACTACCTTTTTATCAGTATTTAACTTAGATACCATAAGTTTCTTCCCCCTTTTAAACATCCTAAAGATTATGTGGACATGAATGCCCACATAATCTACATGTCATCAAAAGAGTATACTTTAAATTTACACACCCATATATTTTACCATCAGATATTTTCAGTGTCAACAATATTTTCTTCCAAGTTTATTATTTCTTCTCCATCCTCATAGACTATATCTATGTTTTTATATCTTCTCATTCCTGTCCCTGCAGGAATTAATTTACCAATTATTACATTCTCTTTTAGACCTATAAGGTGGTCTTCTTTTCCTTTTATTGCTGCTTCTGTTAATACCCTGGTAGTTTCTTGGAAAGAAGCTGCAGAAAGGAAAGATTCTGTAGCTAATGAAGCTTTAGTTATTCCAAGGAGAGTTCTTCTTCCTACGGCAGGTTCTTCTCCATTTTCTATAGTTTCATTATTAATATCTTCAAAATCATGAAGGCCTACCAAGCTTCCTGGCAATAGTTCCGTATCTCCTGAATCTTCAACTTTAACTTTACCTAGCATCTGTCTTACAATTATTTCAATATGTTTATCTGCTATGTCTACCCCTTGAAGTCTATATACCCTTTGTACTTCCTTTACCAGGTAATTTTGTACTCCTTGAACTCCTTTTATTTTTAGTATATCATGAGGGTTCACAGAACCTTCAGTGATTTCGTCTCCTGCTTCTATAAAATCACCAGGTCTTACTTTTAATCTAGAACCATAATTTATACTATAACTCTTACTATCTCCATCTTTAGATGTAATGATTACTTCTTTTTTCTTCTTAGTCTCATTAATACTTACTTCCCCTGATATTTCCGAAATAATAGCAAGGCCTTTAGGCTTTCTCGCTTCAAATAACTCTTCAACCCTTGGTAAACCTTGTGTAATATCAGCACCAGCTACTCCTCCTGTATGGAAAGTACGCATTGTAAGCTGAGTTCCTGGTTCTCCAATGGATTGAGCAGCAATAGTACCAACTGCTTCTCCTACATTAACTGGATCTCCAGTAGCTAAGTTTCTTCCATAACAATGAGCACACACACCATGACGTGTTCTACACCCTAGTACAGATCTTACCTTTACTTCTTCAATTCCTACCCTTTCTATACTTTCAGACATATCTTCTGTTATTATATTGCCTTTTTCTACTATTATTTCATTTGTTTCAGGATTTACAATATCCTCTACTGAATACCTACCAACAATTCTATCCTTTAAATCCTCGATTACTTCTTTCCCATCTTTAAAAGCTTTTGCCACTAGATATTGATCCGTACCACATTCTTCTTCTCTTACAATAACATCCTGACTTACATCTACTAATCTTCTAGTTAAATATCCAGAGTCAGCAGTTCTTAGGGCTGTGTCTGCCAAGCCTTTTCTTGAACCATGGGTAGATATAAAGAATTCTAGTACATCTAATCCTTCCCTAAAATTAGACTTTATAGGTATTTCTATAGTTTTACCTGAAGCACTAGCCATTAACCCTCTCATACCAGCTAACTGTCTAATTTGATTTTTACTACCTCTTGCTCCTGAGTGAGCCATTATATATATATTGTTCATGTGATCTAATTCATTCATCAATGCTCCTGTTATTTCTTCTGTGGTTCTATTCCATATCTCGATTACTTTTTCGTATCTTTCGTCATCAGAAATCAATCCACGTCTGTAGGATTTTTCGAATTTATCAACTTCTTCTTCAGCTTTTCCTAGTAATTCTATCTTCTTTTCTGGCACAATAATATCTCCCATACTTATGGTTATAGCACCTATTGTAGAATAATGGAATCCTAATTCCTTAATTCTATCTAAAACAGAAGCTGTTACAGTATTACCATGTTTCCTATAACATTTTTCAATTATATTTCCTAAAGATTTTTTATCTACCAATCCATCGATTTCTAATGAATATTTATCTACTCTTCTATCTACAAAACCTAAATCTTGTGGTATACTGTCATTAAATATAAATCTTCCTACTGTACTTTCTACAATAACACCTCTAGCATTTTCATCTATTTTTTTCCTTACCTTTACCTTGGCATGTATACCTACATCTCCATTATAATAAGCCTGTAACATTTCATCATAATCTTTGAATATTTTTCCTTCTCCTTTTTCTCCTGGGTTTTCAAGTGTCAAATAATAACTACCTAAAACCATGTCTTGAGTCGGAGTTGTTATTGGTTTTCCATCTTTAGGTGCCAAAATATTATTAACAGATAACATTAGAAGTCTTGCTTCTGCTTGTGCTTCAGTAGACAAGGGCACATGAACAGCCATTTGGTCTCCATCAAAGTCTGCGTTATATGCAGTACAAACAAGAGGGTGTAACTTTATGGCTTTCCCTTCCACCAAAACAGGTTCAAAAGCTTGAATTCCTAATCTATGGAGGGTAGGTGCTCTATTTAATAATACAGGATGGTCTTTTATTACTTCATCTAATACATCCCATACAACTGGTTTCATTCTCTCTACCATACGCTTAGCAGATTTAATATTGTGAGCATACCCCTCTTGAACCAGCTTTTTCATTACAAAAGGTTTAAATAATTCTAATGCCATCTTCTTTGGTAATCCGCATTGGTAGAATTTTAGTTCTGGCCCCACTACTATAACAGAACGCCCAGAATAATCTACCCGTTTACCAAGCAAGTTTTGTCTAAACCTACCTTGTTTCCCCTTTAACATATCAGATAATGATTTTAGAGGTCTATTTCCTGGCCCGGTTACCGGTCTCCCTCTACGTCCGTTGTCAATCAACGCATCTACTGCTTCTTGCAACATCCTCTTTTCATTTCTAACAATAATATCTGGTGCACCCAAATCAAGTAATCTTTTTAACCGATTATTTCTATTAATGACTCTTCTATAGAGGTCATTTAGGTCTGAAGTGGCAAATCTACCTCCATCTAATTGGACCATAGGTCTTAAATCCGGTGGTATAACGGGTATAACATCTAATATCATCCATTCTGGCCTATTTCCAGAGGTCCTAAAAGCTTCTACAACTTCTAATCTTCTAATAATTCTTATTTTCTTTTGTCCCGTAGCCCCTTTAAGTTGCAACCTTAAATCCTTTGCCTCTTCGTCTAAATCTATATTAGAGAGTATCTCTTTAATAGCTTCTGCACCCATTAAAGCTCTGAATTTATTACCATATTTTTCCTGAGCTTCCCTGAATTCTGGTTCTGATAATAATTGTTTTTCATATAAGGGAGTGTCTCCGCCTTCTATAACTATATAGGATGCAAAGTATAATACTTTTTCTAAAGATCTTGGTGACATATCTAAAATAAGACCCATTCTACTTGGGATTCCTTTAAAATACCAAATGTGAGAGACAGGGGCCGCTAATTCTATATGACCCATTCTTTCTCTTCTAACCTTAGATTTGGTTACTTCAACTCCACATCTATCACAGACTACCCCTTTATATCTAACCCTTTTATATTTACCACAATGGCACTCCCAGTCCTTGGTAGGACCAAATATTTTTTCACAAAATAGCCCTTCTTTTTCAGGCTTCAAAGTTCTATAGTTTATAGTTTCCGGTTTTTTTACTTCTCCTTTTGACCATTGCCTAATCTTTTCAGGAGACGCAAGACCAATTTTCATTGAATCAAATGTATTTAATTCAAACAAGGAGCTTTCTCTCCTTTCTATAATAAAATAGTAATGAAACGTCCTTAAAAATCATCTTCTTCATCTTCTTCATCTTCTATGATGAATCTACTATTTAATTCTTCTTCCTCTTCCTCATCATTTAAAAATCTATCCTCAATTAAATCGTCGCCCATCAATTCCAAATCTGCAATATCATCATCAACAGATTCTTTAATTTCTATTTCATCGTCTTCTTCAGTCAATACCTTTACATCTAACGCTAAACTTTGTAATTCTTTTATTAAAACTTTAAAGGACTCTGGAACCCCTGGTTCTGGTATGTTTTCTCCTTTTACAATAGCTTCATAAGTCTTTACTCTGCCTACTACATCATCAGATTTAACTGTTAGTATTTCCTGTAAAGTATGAGCAGCTCCATAGGCTTCTAATGCCCATACCTCCATTTCGCCAAACCTTTGACCTCCAAATTGAGCCTTTCCGCCTAGAGGCTGCTGAGTTACTAGAGAATAAGGCCCTGTTGATCTGGCATGAATCTTATCATCAACTAAATGATGTAGTTTCAACATATACATATATCCTACCGTAACAGGATTATTTAAAAATTCTCCAGTTCTTCCATCTCTTAATTCTATCTTGCCACTTGTAGGATATCCTGCCATGTCAAGTGCATCAAGTATGTCTTGATCGCTTGCACCATCGAAAACTGGAGTAGCTACATGCCAACCAAGCTTTTTAGCTGCTAATCCCAAATGTACCTCTAAAACTTGCCCTAAGTTCATACGGGAAGGTACCCCCAATGGATTTAATACTATTTCTACTGGTGTTCCATCAGGTAAGTAAGGCATATCTTCCTCAGGAAGTATTCTTGATACAACTCCTTTATTTCCATGACGTCCACACATCTTATCTCCAACGGATATTTTCCTCTTTGTTGCCACATATGCCCTTACCATTTGATTGACTCCAGGAGATAATTCATCTCCGTTTTCCCTAGAAAAAATTTTAACATCTACTACTATTCCTGCTTCACCATGAGGTACCCTTAAAGATGTATCCCTAACTTCCCTTGCTTTTTCACCAAATATAGCCCTTAATAATCTTTCTTCTGCTGTTAGCTCTGTTTCTCCCTTTGGTGTAACTTTCCCTACCAAGATATCTCCAGACTTTACTTCAGCTCCTATCCTAATAATCCCTTGCTCATCTAAATCTTTGAGCATGTCTTCTCCAACATTGGGAATATCTCTTGTAATTTCCTCTGGACCTAATTTGGTATCCCTAGCTTCAGATTCATATTCTTCAATATGGATAGATGTTAAAGTATCATCTATGACCAATTTTTCATTTATCAAAATAGCATCTTCATAGTTATAGCCTTCCCAGGTCATAAAAGCAACTAATAGATTTTTACCTAATGCTATCTCGCCTAGTTCTGTGCTTGGTCCATCAGCTATAACTTGACCTTTAACTACCCTTTCATCTTTTTTAACAATAGGCCTTTGATTTATTGTAGTACCTTGGTTGGATCGTGTAAACTTCAATAGTTTATATCTGTCTATTTGACCATCTTCGTCTCTTTTTATTAATATTTCACTAGAACTTACTTTTACCACCGTGCCTGAATTTTTTGCAATTTCAACTACTCCAGAATCCCGTGCTGCCTTGTATTCAATACCAGTTCCAATTATAGGTGCCTCTGTTTTTAATAGTGGAACAGCTTGACGTTGCATGTTTGCACCCATCAAAGCCCTATTAGCATCATCATTTTCTAAAAATGGAATCATTGCAGTACCCACGGAAACTATCTGTTTAGGTGAAACATCCATATAGTCCACTTCATTGCTTGGATATATGTCTATTGCACCATCTTTTCCTCGTCCAATTATTCTTTTGTTTACAAATCTACTTTCTTCATCTAAGAGTTCATTAGATTGGGCTATGATAAATTCATCTTCCACATCAGCGGTTAAATACTCGATTTCATCTAATACTACTCCTCTTTCCTTATCCACCTTTCTATATGGCGCCTCTAAAAACCCATATTCATTTATTCTAGCGTAGGTAGTTAAGGAAGTTATTAACCCTATATTCGGCCCTTCTGGAGTTTCAATAGGACACATTCTACCATAATGGGAGTGGTGTACGTCCCTTACTTCAAATCCAGCTCTATCCCTACTCAAACCTCCTGGCCCTAAAGCTGACATTCTCCTTTTATGAGTCAATTCAGCTAAAGGATTGGTTTGATCCATAAACTGAGATAATTGGCTGCTACCAAAGAATTCCTTTATGGAAGCTACTACTGGTCTTATATTGATTAATGCTTGAGGTGTTGCCACATCAATATCCTGGATTGTCATCCTTTCCCTTACAACCCTCTCCATCCTAGAAAGTCCTATTCTAAATTGGTTTTGCAAAAGTTCTCCCACAGAACGTAATCTTCTATTGCCTAAATGATCAATATCATCTGTCATACCTATTCCATTAAACAAGTTAAATTCATAGTTTATACTTGCGATTATATCATCATGAATTATATGCTTAGGAGAAATTTCCCTAATTCTGTCCTTAATAGCTTCTTTTAATTCATCGGGATTTTCATAAGTATCTATTAGCTCTTTCATAATAGGATAATAAACTTTTTCTTTAAGCCCAAGTTCCTCTAGAGAAAATGGGAGATTAAAAGCTTTTTTATGAACAAAATGATTACCTACTACACGAACAATCTTTCCATCATCAAGCATGATATCTACTCGATTAATTCCACTATTTTCTATTTCTATGGCCTTTTGTCTTGTAATCTTTTCCCCTTTTGCTACAAATAATTCTCCTGTTTCCGAATCCTTAACATCTTCAGCGGCTATTCTGCCTATTATTCTATTGTATAAAGCTAATTTTTTATTAAACTTATATCTTCCAACCTTTGCTAAATCATACCTCTTGGGTTCGAAAAATAAATTATTCAATAGAGATTTTGCATTTTCTACAGTTGGAGGCTCTCCTGGTCTTAATCTTTTATATATTTCAATAAGAGCTTCTTCCTCTGTACTAGTATTATCTTTTTCTAAAGTCCTTAATACTTGCTCTGTTTCTCCTAATACATCTATTATTTCTGCATTAGAGCTAATCTCTAGTGCCCTTAATAAAGTTGTAATAGTAAGTTTTCTTGTTCTATCAATTCTAACATAGACAATGTCATTAGAATCTGATTCATATTCTAGCCAAGCTCCTCTATTAGGAATAACCGTTGCAGAATAAAGTCTTTTTCCTACCTTATCAATTTCCTCTGAGTAATAGACCCCTGGGGACCTAACTAACTGACTTACTACTACTCTCTCTGCACCATTGATAATAAATGTCCCCTTTTCCGTCATTAGGGGAAAATCTCCCATAAATACCTCTTGTTCTTTTACTTCACCTGTTTCTTTATTTATGAGACGTACCTTTACCTTTAATGGTGCCGAAAAATTTGCATCTCTCTCGCGTGCTTCATCTTCGCTATATTTTGGTTCTTCATTGATATAATAATCAACAAACTCTAATATTAAGTTTCCAGTATAATCCTGTATAGGGGAAATATCTTCAAAAACTTCTCTTAACCCCTCTTCTAGAAACCATTCATAGGAAGATCTTTGTACTTCTATTAAATCTGGTAAATCTAATACTTCATTAATACGGGAATAACTCATCCTGACTCGTTTTCCGTATGTAACAGGATGTACCATCAACAATTCACCCCTTATTAAACTAAAATAGCCAAAAGTAAATGGATACTTTTGGTAATGCCCATTAAAAACAAATCTATTATAATATTGACATATCCGCAACTATTTATACAACAAGGCATATTTTCTCGAATATTATAGCATCTACTTATACTACCACAGCATAATCAATATGTCAAGGAGTTTTGTTTTTCATTTGGTGTTTTAAAATTTATTTAGACAATAGAAAAGGCTTTCAAAAAACGAAAGCCTTTTCTATTATCTATTTGCATAAAATATTATTTTAATTCAACACCTGCTCCAACTTCCTCCAATTTAGCTTTAATTTCTTCAGCTTCATCTTTAGAAACTCCTTCTTTAACAGCCTTTGGTGCATTGTCAACTAATTCTTTAGCTTCTTTTAATCCTAATCCAGTTATTTCTCTAACGGCTTTTATAACTTTAATTTTTTGTTGTCCTGCTTCTGTTAACATAACATCAAAGTCTGTTTTTTCTTCTGCAACTTCTGCTGCTCCTGCTGCTGGTGCTGCTGCTACTGCTGCAACTGGTGCTGCTGCACTAACTCCAAATTCTTCTTCTAAAGCCTTAACTAGTTCTGATAATTCCAAAACAGTTAAATTCTTAACTTCCTCAATTAGATTTAATACTTTTTCACTTGCCATTATTATATCCCTCCAAATATTTTCAAAATTTAAGTTATGCTTCTATACCTTCTTGTTTTTCTCTTACTGCATTTAATGCATATACAAGATTTCTAATGGTTCCTTGAAGTACATTAGCAAATCCTGCTATAGGACCATTTAATCCAGCAAGAGCTTGTGCGATTAGAACTTCTTTTGATGGTAAGTTTGCTAAGTTCTTAATCTCATCTATACCTATTATCTTGCCATCAACTATACCTGCTTTAATTTCAAGCTTATCATGCTTTTTTGCAAATTCCTCAGAAATCTTAGCTGCTTGTACTGGGTCGTCAAAACCAAAAGCAACTGCATTTGGTCCAGTTAAATATTGATTAAACTCTTCAAAACCTGCATCTTTAAAAGCAAATCTCATCATGGTATTTTTGTATACTTTATAATCTACTCCAGCTTCCTTATAATTACGTCTTAGTTGAGTAAGTTCTTCTACATTCAATCCTCTATAATCCACTAAGACTACTCCTTGAGCCTTTTCAACCTTTTCTTTAATCTCTTCAACTATTTGCTTCTTTTCTTCTAAAACTTTATCTCTCAACAACTTCACCTCCTAAAGGCCATACAAATAAAGGTCCCTCCGTAGACGCGGAGAGACCCTAATCTCTATCTAATATGATTAGTTTTCCATCTTCCCTCGGTAGGAAATTTTTAAACCCATTAGGTTCCTACTGTCTACGGTAGCCTATTTATTTAACGTATAGATTATACCAGCAATCATTATATCTGTCAACAATAAAAATTATTATTTATAGATATTAATCTTTTTTTGGAACAAATCTATCAACTAATTGTTGTGGACTTACTTTTATTCCAGGTCCCATTGTACTGGATAATACAACGGATCTTAAATATCTTCCCTTTGCAGCAGCTGGTCTTGCTTTTATTATCTCTTCCATAATTGTAGCAAAGTTTTCTCTCAATTTTTCTGTTCCAAAAGAAGCTTTACCTATTGGTACATGAACTATACTTGCTTTATCCACTCTATATTCTACTTTACCTGCTTTTATTTCCTTTACAGCTTTTTCTATTTCAAATGTAACAGTTCCAGACTTTGGATTTGGCATTAGCCCTTTAGGTCCTAAAATCCTACCTATTCGACCTACAACCCCCATCATATCAGGAGTAGCAACCACTACATCAAAATCAAGCCATCCTTCATTTTGAATTTTTTGAACTAGTTCTTCTCCTCCAACATAATCTGCTCCAGCATCTTCAGCTTCTTTTATCTTGTCACCCTTAGCAAATACTAAGACTTTTCTAGTTCTTCCTGTTCCATGGGGCAATACTATTGCACCTCGTACTTGTTGGTCAGCATGCCTTGGGTCTACCCCTAGTCTTACTGACAATTCAACAGTTTCATCAAAATTAGCTTTTGCTGTTTGTTGAACTAATTCTATTGCCTCTACTGCTTCATAAAGATGAGTTCTGTCAACTAGTTTGAAACTTTCTTGATATTTTTTTCCTCTTTTTTTCATTTTATTACCTCCTTGTGGTATTAACGGAATATCCTCCCACTTAAATATTATTCTTCAACAACAACTCCCATACTTCTTGCTGTTCCTGCCACCATTCTCATAGCGGATTCTATGCTTCCTGCATTTAAATCAGGCATTTTTATTTCAGCAATTTCCTTAACTTTATCTTTAGAAATCTTTGCTACTTTTGTTTTGTTTGGTTCTCCAGAACCTAATTCGATTCCTACAGCCTTCTTTATCAATACTGAAACAGGTGGTGTTTTAGTAATGAAAGTAAAGGATCTATCTTGATAAACTGTAAGAACAACTGGTATTATCATCCCAGCTTGATCTGCAGTCTTTGCATTGAACTCTTTAGTAAATTGCATAATGTTTACTCCATGAGGTCCTAATGCAGTTCCTACAGGTGGCGCTGGTGTAGCTTTACCGGCTGGTATTTGTAGTTTTACTACAGCTATGACTTTTTTTGCCATATTCCTTCCACCTCCTCAATTACTTTGTGGTTAGGCGGGATAATCCCTCCCACTTTAACATATCTATCTAAAAAGCTTATTAGCTTTTGTAAGCAGTATTACAACTTTTCTATTTGATTAAAATCCAATTCTACAAGAGTTTCTCTTCCAAACATAGATATAAACACCTTTACTTTTTTCTTCTCTAGATTAATACTCTCAATAGTTCCCATAAAGTTCTCAAAGGGTCCCGTAATAACTTTTATAACATCCTTTTCTTTTAAATCTATGGATGGTAATGTTGTATCTTGTACGCCTAAAGCTTTAACTTCTTCATCTGTTAAAGGTACTGGCTTGGACCCTGGCCCTACGAAACCTGTAACCCCTCTTGTATTTCTTACAAGATACCATGATACATCGTTTACTATCATCTTTACAAGAACGTATCCAGGGAAAAGTTTTCTTTCTTTAAGCTTCTTTTTCCCGCCTTTCGTATCGATATATTCCTCTGTGGGCACTGCCACTTCGAATATATCGTCAATCATACCTCTGTTTTCAACCATTTTTTCAATATTAGCTTTCACTTTATTTTCATGACCTGAATAAGTATGAACAACATACCATTTGGCTCTTTTAGCCCTGTCTGTTCTACTTTCTACCTTATCCGCCATATAATTGAGGACCTATTTGGTCCTTCCCTCCTTCGTATTACTTTATAATTAGTGATAAAATACGATGTATCCCCAGGTCTAAGACCCATACTACTAAGCCAACAATAATACTAATTAATATAACCATGGCTGTGTAATTTGTTAACTCTTTCTTGCTAGGCCAAAGGACCTTCCTCATCTCCGCCTTAACACCCTTAAAATAGGTGCTAATTTTACCCTTTCTAGTACTGGTTTGAGCTGACATAAACTCACATCCTTACTTGATTTTATTTACCAATTATCTAGTCTCTTTATGAACAGTATGCGTTTTACAAAACTTACAATATTTTTTAAGTTCTATTCTTTCTGAATTATTCTTTTTATTTTTAGTTGATGTATAATTCCTTTGTTTACAATCAGTACAAGCCAAAATTATTCTATCTCTCATCTGCTACACCTCCTACGAAAAAGTATATATTGATTAAAATTCCACCAGGGCACAATTACCCATTATTAACTTCATTACTTAATATAAACTATCATAAATTAAAATTTATGTCAATAAAAATAATATCATCATTATAGGTAATCTTTTATAATTTTATCCAATTCCAATTAGGATTATCCTACATTATAATCTTAAAAAGACTAGGCCTGAAAGACCTAGTCTTTTATATTGGTCTAATTACCCAAGAACCTTAGTAACAACTCCAGCACCAACAGTTCTACCGCCTTCACGAATAGCAAACCTTAATCCTTCTTCCATAGCTATAGGAGTTA
>NZ_PPXX01000029.1 GCF_021655075.1 Clostridium sp. Cult2 | reverse complement strand
AACTAAAGAGTGGTTAGAGAAAAGTAATTAATTTTTTTTATTTCAACTGGCCCAGTTTTCGATTAAAATATGGTATAGTTTTCAGTTGACAAATACACTAAATAATAAAGGTTTTGATTTATGGGCAGATGGATATGACAAAAGTGTTGAATTAAGCGAAGAAAATGATGAATATCCATTTGCAGGTTATAAAGATGTTTTAAATACTATTTATAATATAGTTCATAAGAAAGAAAAAGCAAGAATATTAGATATTGGATTTGGTACAGGAATATTAACTAAAAAACTCTATGATGATGGCTATGAAATATACGGTATAGATTTTTCACAAAAGATGATAGAAATAGCAAAAGAAAAAATGCCTCTTGCAAATTTAATTAAATATGACTTTTCAAAAGGGTTACCAAAAGAAATAAAAGATAATTCCTTTGATTATATTATTAGCACATATGCAATGCACCATTTAAAGGATGAAGAGAAAAATGGGTTTATTGAAAAACTTGAAAATTACCTTAATAAAGATGGTAAAATCATTATCGGGGATATAGCTTTTAGATCAAGAGAATTATTAGAAAAATGCAAAATAAATTATAATGAATATTGGGATGATGAAGAAGTTTATTTTGTTATTGAAGAGTTAAAAGAAGCCTTATTTGATAAGAATATTAACTTTATTGAAGTATCACATTGTTCAGGGGTCATTAAAATTTCAGGATCATTATAATTACCATATTTTAAGTATAAAAATTTAAAGGAGTGGATGAGGTGGGTAGACTAAGAAATCTTCTTCAAATTAGATAATCAAATTTGAGGAGTAAAATAATGAATAGGATAAAAATTAAAGAAGACATTATACCTGAAATGGAAGAAGTAATGAACTTATATGAAGATGTAGAGTGGTATGTATATACAAAAGAAAGGGTTAGGTTGAAAAATGCTATTAATAATTCTCTGAAAGTGCTAACGGCTTGGGATAATGATAAATTAGTTGGTCTTATTCGTGTTGTAGGAGATAATCATACAATTATATATATTCAAGACATACTAATTTTGAAAGAATATCAAGGGTAAGGTATAGGAAGTAAATTATTAAAATTAATTTTATAAAAATATAAATTAATTCGTCAGATAGTTTTAATGACGGATAATACTAAAGAAACCATAAGCTTATATAAGAAGAATGGAATGGTGGACACTGCAGAGTATAAGGGTGTGGCTTTCGTAAAATACAATTTAAACTAAATTATATTTAATAAAGAAAATATAAGGATATACTGTTACTCCAATATATCCTTATATTATTTAGTAGTATGATCTAAAATAAAAAAACATAATAGAACAATAGGTATGATTCAGGAGTATATATTATGGAAATAGAGTTCAGAACTGCCACCAAGGGGGTAATATCAACCTATGACATCTTTATTGACCTCTCAAGGCATGTGGAAACGGTAGTGTTGATAACAAGGGTGTAAAACGGGGTGTCTGGAAACCCTTATTTTTATTGTTTAAGGGAACATATCAACTGTCTTGGAATGGATAGGGTTGAGGAGACAGGATAGATGTATTGATAGGGTATGTGTCCCCATGACTCCACCATAAAAGAACTTAAATATTGATACAATAGAAACTCCTTGATTTCAAGGGGTTTTCGTTGTTTTTGATATAAAAGATATATATGATTATATAATACTCGAAGAGTTATACTACTTTATATTAATTACTCATTACGCATATGTATTGCTATTGTAAATTCAATGTTATATAATATTATATATAGAGGGAGTGATTAATAATGGCAAAAACAACAAATTTGTATATTAGACTTGAACCTGAACTTAAGGAACAGGCGGAGTTAGTGCTTTCGCAATTAGGAATTCCTATGTCTAATGCAGTAAATATGTTCTTGAAGCAGGTTGTTATGCAAAGGGGAATTCCTTTTGACATTAAGCTTCCTATAAAAAAGCCTGTTGAAGTAGCTGATTTAACAGAGAAAGAATTAAATGCAGAGCTTGAGAAGGGATATGCGGATATTGCTCAAGGGAATATAAAATCTGTGGATAAAGCTTTTTTAGACATCCGTAGGGATTATGGGATATGAAATATAAAGTAGTATTAACGGAACAAGCACAGATAGACTTAAGAGATATATATGAATATATTGCATTTACACTACTTGAACCTGGAATAGCAGTTAGGCAATTAGAAAGAATTGAAAAAGCCATACTGAGTTTAGATGAAATGCCTAATAGATTTAAGACGTTTGAGAATGAACCATGGTATAGTAGGGGATTACACAAAATGCCAGTAGACAATTTCATTGTGTTCTATATTCCAAATATTGCGGATAAGATAGTAACCATAATCCGTGTTATGTATGGGGGACGAGATATTGATGCACAATTAAAAAATACTAATTAGTATGGAACTAAAATTAAACAGGAAATGATATGAGAAATTAGAACCTGCTAGTTTAAAGGATACAGAGCCTTAGACTAGCGGGTTACTTTTCATTTCCAATAAAATTTAATAGAAATTAGTTAATGTATATGATAAAATAAAGGAAATCAAGGATATGTATTAAAACAATTGATGTATATGTGTAGGAAAGTGTGTCTTAAAAAATATAAAACTTTTATAAAAGGAGGAAATTACAAAATGAACTGGAATAAAATAGATTCACCGGTTAAGCATATATATGGGAAGTTAGATCTCGGATTTACGCCTATTTTTAATGAAACTGTTAAAGTATTTAAAAATTGGGGTTATAAAAGAATTTTAGATATAATCTTGCAGAGATTGATACAATTTAATTATCCTAAGAGTTGCTATGTTTAGGGGTGTGCAAGGTGAAAATAGAGGGTGCAGTAATTGAGGTCGGGGATATCTCGGCTATTTTTTATTTAAGGGTGGTTTTACATATCTTTTATAAGGTATAATTTAGGTAAAGAAATAAGAATTTTCTTCAGGGGGTAAGTTACTATGAGCAGACCATTAACGGAACAGAAGGTATTAAGAAAATTAAATATTGAGGATTTTCGATATCTTACAAAAGACAAAGTTATCACTATGGCATCAATGTTAGATAAGATGGATCCTGAGGTAGCTAAGAAAGCAATAGAGCAATTTCCTGATTTCTCGAATACAGCAAAGGAAATTCTGAATGAATATAAAAATGCATTGAATAAAGGTTTAGAATCAAATAGAGAAAGTGTTGAATCATATTACGATGCGTGCAAATCAATAATTGAAGCTTTACAAAAGCAACTTGAAGATGAGAAACTTTCGTTTGAAGAAAGGAAGTACATAATAGATGAAATGCTTGAAGTTTCTAAAATGATGGGAGAAAAAGATTCGGAGAATAAAAAGTTTATTGCAATTATGGAAGGGTTAGGCTTAGCAGCAGTTGGCTTGGTAATAGCAGGCTTATCCTCTGCATTAGGTGGAAATACAAATATTGAAACAATTGATACTGAGAACTTAACATAATATGCTTGTATTTTAAGATGCTTGTCAAAAAGTATTAATTAATTTCAATTTATAGATTTTGCTAACTTTAAAGATAAGGTGAAAAAAATGTTTAGTAAACTTGAAGATAAGTTAGTAGAAATTTTGAAAGAAAGCTCCATAAGGCAAAAAGAATTGCTTATTAAATATCCACCTGATGTTCCCAATGAAAAAGGACACCATGCTTTTATAAGGGGTATTAGCATAGAGAATAGTTTTGCACCCACAGTTGGAGAATATAATTTATTATTTGAAACAGAACATGAAAAGATTTATATTTGGACACATACAAAAGATAAAAATTCAGCTATTATTTCTGATATAGATATTTCAGTGAAAAAGAAAGACTTCTGGAAAACAGCAGGTAGTATGATGAATTTTGCTTTATCATATTATAGGGCATTTGAAGCCGTAGATTTTGAAAGGAAATTTGAATACAAAATAATATACTATTTTTCCCCTTTAGACTCAATTGAGAGCCTAGAATTTCTAGATGTAAGTAATTTTGATTTGCACTTTTTATTTAATGGTGAAGTGTTAAAGGCAACAGATATTGCAGATGTTATACAGCTATTTCCTTGTTGTTGTCTTCTTTTCAAATTCATTATTGCTGTTTGATATGTGAATTAGGGCTTTCTAAATATAAAAAACATGAATCACATGAACCTGAATTATGGGAGCAAGCAGACTTTATAACTAATATGGAGAGTGCTATAGTACAGGCTTGTCGTTGTGCAGAATCAATTTTGGGAGAACCACCTAATAATAAGAAATTTAGTAGAATATTAGCGCATAAACAAAAGTGGATAGATACTATTGGTATAAATCCAGATGAAATATTTGAGAGAGCCGAGCTAAGTTATTGGGAATTCTATTTAAGACTCTTTGATGAGTTACGAAATCCATCTGCACATAGTTATGGAGATATTCATTTTAACTTGGAAAGAAAACATACTATTGATGCTCAATGTTTTGCTGCTTTAATTTTACAGGGATACATCGAAAAGAGTGTAAAATATCTAGAAGAAGCAATGAATATTTTAAAATTCGATAAAAACTTTCTAAATCGTGTTCAAGAAAATATGAGTACTAAACTGACAAAAAACTCTTATGATTAAAAAGTTAAATTTTACCAGTATTGCTAGGTGTCAATTTCTTATGAAAATAGATTTTAACTTTAAGGGGTGATAGTTTGCAACTTTTTATAATAGGTAATGGCTTTGACAGGGCTCATGATTTACCTACTAGATACTGGGATTTTAGGACATACCTACAACAAATGTATCCTGAGTTTTTATATTCATTTGAAGAAGAATATTATATCTACCCAAGTTGGGATGATGAAGCTAAAAAAATAATGCTTTGGAATGAGTTAGAAACAAATCTTGCAAATATTAGCGAAGAGGTAATGATTGAACAAGCTGTTAGTATAGACATGGGTTTAGAGAGCGGAGATGTAGGAATCGAAGATACTCTTTATGACTATTTCACAGATAAATATAAATATATTGCTTTACTGACTAAATATATGAAACAGTGGGTAAGGACTATTAGAATCCGAGATACGCCTATAAAAACATCCCTAATTAATAGCAGTAATGATGCATTATATATTACTTTTAATTATACAGCTGTATTAGAAAGGGTTTATGGAATAGATGTAGATAGAGTGATACATATTCATGGCTCTTTACGTCAACGGGATGGAGACCCAGTATTGGGACATGGTAATAAAGATAGAATTGAAGGAATCAGAGAAAAGCGATATGAGGCAGAAAATTTATTCAGTGAAAAGGAAATAAGTATTTGTAGAGTTATAGAGGATTACTATAATCATACATATAAAAACATTAGCAGATATATGCCAAAACTACGTTTATTATCAGGTGAAAATGTTGGCGAAATATCTGTTATAGGCCATTCACTCGCTGGTGTAGACATTCCATATTTTAGAAGTATTGATGAATTAACGCAGAATACTGCTAAGTGGAAGGTCTACTATCGCAATTGTGAAGATGAGGAGCGGATGAAGAATAGTTTATCTGAATGTGGTATTGATATAAAACGTATTGAAATGTTGCACTCTCAAAAATTCTTTGATCTGTAGAAATATTAGCAAGCTCAGGGGAAAAAGCTCTTCCCCTCGCAAAGGTACCAGGTAGACTCCACTTTTTGTCGAAATTCACCAACAAGTTTTATCTAATTATTAGAAATAAATGAAATAAATTTAAACAGGGGTGTGCACAATTTAGCGATAAGGTATTGGGGTAATATTCCTAACTAGTATTTTTGTTATTGTTTATACCTAAATCCTTCTTTTTTATATAAATATCATCGCCCACATCGTGAACGATGTGGGCAGAGTAAAAAATAATGAAGAAGCAATAACCCCTTCATTATTTTTGCTTCAAAGGAAATTCGTATATAAGTATTTCTGACAATAACTTCTCAATCAGATCTCTATTTGTCTTAATCTTTAGTATGAAATTTTTCAACTTCATCATCTCGTTTAATTACTTATACTGGAAAATAATAATGGATTTAAACCTAATATCTCACCCTATTAATAAGCTTTCCTTATGTCCATATAGTATTATTGATATAGTCCCACATCTACTAATAACGGAGTATTATCGTATTTACTATTGGTAATTTCTAGCTTTAACTCCAATACTCCTGTTAAATCAACCTCAAAATCAATAGGCTTTACTCCACCAGTCATAACAGGCGAATTATATAATAGTTTATCATCGCCATATATTTTAAGTCTACTCTCTACTGTAGTATTTCTATTCTTATAACTTAGTGCATATTTCCCTTTAATTTTACTATACATCCCATTAACATAATAAGTTTGCCAACCCTCATTAATCGACCAACCTGGGCTTACTACTGTAACACCATAATTATAACTATTCGCTAAATTATCTTCCACATCTTTCAGAATTGCAAAACCATTTTTTTGGCTACTATCAAAGTAGTCCAATTCATGTAACATCGCAGTTGGCTCATTTGAATCGTGTTTTCCCAAGTATACACTGCTTGTTTTTCCATCCCATAAAACAGGTTTTCCAACTGCATTTGCAACTGCTCTAACAGGTAGATATGTTGTTCCATTGTAGATAAATACCTCTACTGGTTTTCCGTTACCATCTACTGGATTTAATTTTACATCATCTACATAAATATTTACTCCCGTTGATACTATGATTTGTTTTTGTACCATAGCTGCTATTACTGGTGCCACAGTACTAAACACTGTCATAATAATCATCCCAATCAATAAATACTTAAATCTTTCTTTAGCCTTCATAACTTAATCCTCCTTTCTTTTAGTTTTATTATAACCTGTATTAAATTTATGAATATCTTTCGTTATAGCTTAATCTTTAGTTAAAACTAGTACATTGGCAAAAATCCCATTAATAATAACTATTCGTTAGAGACCTTTAATATCCTTTTTTCTTGTATGGACAATTTTTATTGCAAGGCTACCAGATAGTAAAATAGCATAATTCCTTGTAACAAAAACAACACAGAGGGGCGGTTTGGTCTGTTTTGTTATGAAGGGTCAGTGGATAATTTTTCTTCTGGCTTTTTTCTTTTATTCCACACAATCCATATGGAGTGTATGGTGTTGATAAAGAAGGAATAGGTTGAAATAAGGTTTTAAGTATTTTATAATTAGTAGTATATCTAAAATTTCTAGAATTTGAGGTATGCACTTTTTAGCGTTAATCGAGTATTGCTAAATTGTATTAAGATTGGAGTCATTAGACATAAAAGAACTTAAATATTGATACAATAGAAACTCCTTGATTTCAA
>NZ_PPXX01000028.1 GCF_021655075.1 Clostridium sp. Cult2 | reverse complement strand
TAAACTTATCATGTTTGTTTTAATATTACAGCATAAGTTTTTTAACCAATAAAGAAAAAAATCATTGACATGATAATATAAAATGTTATAATAATATAGTGAGATTTTTTATAAGCGGGAGTGGCGGAACTGGCAGACGCGCTAGACTTAGGATCTAGTGTCTTTGACGTGGGGGTTCAAGTCCTCTCTCCCGCACCATTATTCAACCAGTGGTTATACCATTGGTTTTTTTCATATCTATTAAATTATGATATAATACATATGGATTGGATAATAATATTTTATATGGTATAATTTTATGGTATAATATATTAGTTTTAAATGTAATAAATAATAAGTTTAGGGAGGATAATATAATGAATTCCGTCTTAGAAAAAAAAGAAAAAAATAAAGCATTTTTTAATATTGAAATTGATGAAAATGAATTTGAAAAAGCAATTCAGAAAGCATATTTAAAAAACAGAAATAGATTCACTATACCAGGTTTTCGTAGAGGTAAAGTACCTAGAAAGATAATTGAAATGAACTATGGTGAAGGTGTATTTTATGAAGAAGCATTGAATATCATTTTACCAGAAGCTTATGATGAAGCTGTAGAAAAATTAGGATTGGAACCAGTGGACACTCCAGATGTGGATATTGAACAATTAGAAAAAGGAAAACCTATTATAATAAAGGTAGAAGTGACTATTAAACCAGAAGTAAAGCTGGGAAATTATAAAAGTATAGAAGTTGAAAAAGTAGAGTATAATGTAACAGATGAAGACGTAGATAAGGAATTAAAGGCTGTTCAAGAAATGAATGGAAGGATTATTGATGTCGGAGATAGGGAAACTAAAGAAGGAGATATACTTACTATAGATTTTGAAGGCTATATAGATGGAGAACAATTCGAAGGAGGCAAAGCCGAAAATCAAGAACTAGAAATAGGTGCCAATAGATTTATCCCTGGATTTGAAGAACAGCTTATAGGTAAGAAAAAAGGTGAGGAAATAGAAGTTAAAGTGTCCTTCCCTGAAGATTATTTTGAGGAAAGTTTACGAGAAAAGGAAGCTATCTTTAAGGTTGCTATCCATGAAGTGAAAGAGAAAGAATTACCACTATTAGACGATGAATTTGCTAAAGATGTTAGTGAATTTGATACATTAGAAGAATATAAGCAAAGCATTAGAGAAAAGTTAGAAAAGGGAACAAAAGAAAAAGAAAAAGTTGAATTAGAAAATAGAATAATTGAAAAAGTTATTGAAGCTTCTGAAATAGATGTACCAAATGTAATGATAGAACATCAAGTAGAAAATGAAATTAATGAGTTTGACTATAGGTTGAAGCTTCAAGGTTTAGATATAAACCAATACCTAAGATTGACTAACACTGATTTAGAAGCTTTTAAGGAACAAATAACTCCAGTAGCAGAAAGAAGGATTAGAACAGACCTAGTTCTTGAAGCCATAGCAAAGGAAGAAAATTTACAAGTTTCAGAGGATGATATTGACAAGGAATTAGAAAAATTGGCTAAGGAATACAATCAGGAAGATATTGAAAAATTCAAAGACAATATGAAAAAAGGAGATTTGGAATACCTTAAGTCGGGTATAATGAGGGATAAGACTATAGAACTATTAATAAATAGTGCTAAATTTAATTAATTTTTAGGAGGGGTATATTATGGCATTAGTTCCTATTGTTGTTGAACAAACTAATAGAGGGGAAAGATCCTATGATATATATTCTAGACTACTAAAGGAAAGAATCATATTCCTTGGAGGGGAAGTAAACGATGTAACTGCTGACTTAATCGTTGCACAATTACTATTCTTAGAAGCTGAAAATCCAGACAAGGATATACAACTTTATATAAATAGTCCTGGTGGATCAGTTAGTGCAGGGTTTGCAATATATGATACTATGCAGTATATAAAACCTGATGTATCTACTATTTGTATAGGTAGAGCAGCTAGTATGGGTGCATTTTTGCTTACAGCAGGAGCAAAAGGTAAAAGATTTTCATTACCTAACTCTGACATTATGATACATCAACCTTTAGGAGGTACTCAAGGTCAAGCTGAAGATATTAGAATCCATGCTGAAAAGATAATTCAAACCAGAGAATTGATAAATAAAATATTAAGCGAAAGAACTGGGCAACCTTTAGAAAGAATTACTAAAGATACGGATAGAGATTTCTTTATGACCGCCTTAGAAGCTAAAGAATATGGTATAATAGATGAAGTAATACAATCAAGAAAATAAGATTAAGTGAGGTGTCATGATGGCAAAGTATGATGATAAACAGCTTCGTTGTTCTTTTTGTGGGAAACCCCAAGACCAAGTGCGAAGACTTATCGCTGGACCAAATGTGTTTATATGCGATGAGTGTATAGAACTTTGTCAAGAGATAATAGATGAAGAGTTTATTGAAAGTTTCGATTATCAAATACGAGAACTACCAAAGCCTGCAAAAATAAAAGAAACATTAGACGAATACGTGATTAAACAAGAAAGAGCAAAAAGAGCCTTGGCTGTTGCAGTATATAATCATTATAAAAGAATAAATAAGAAACCATCAAAAACTAATGATGTAGAATTACAAAAATCCAATATCGTTATGATTGGGCCAACTGGTTCTGGGAAAACTTTACTGGCTCAAACATTGGCTAAAATATTAAATGTACCTTTTGCAATAGCAGATGCAACTTCTCTAACAGAAGCTGGCTACGTTGGTGAAGATGTTGAAAATATTATTCTAAAGCTTATACAAGCTGCAGATTATGATATAGAAAGAGCTGAGAAGGGTATAGTATATATTGATGAAATAGACAAAATTGCACGAAAGACAGAAAATCCATCAATTACAAGAGATGTAAGTGGAGAAGGAGTACAACAAGCTCTTCTTAAAATTCTTGAAGGAACGGTAGCAAATGTTCCCCCTCAAGGAGGAAGAAAGCATCCACATCAGGAATTTATCCAGGTGGATACAACCAATATTTTATTCATAGTTGGTGGAGCCTTTGATGGTATAGATAAGATAATCCAAAACAGAGTAGGAACTAAATCTATGGGATTTGGTGCTGAAATAAAGAGTAAAGAAGACATTAGAATTGGAGAATTGCTAAGGCAAATACAACCAGAGGATCTATTAAGATACGGATTGATACCAGAATTCGTTGGAAGGCTACCTGTAATTGTCACATTAGAAGAGTTAGATGAGGAAGCACTTGTGAGGATATTAACAGAACCTAAAAATGCTCTTGTTAAGCAGTATAAAGAATTGTTTAGCATGGATAGTGTAGACTTAGAATTTGATGATGAGGCTTTGAAAGCCATTGCTCAAAAAGCCATTGATAGAAAAACAGGAGCGAGAGGGTTACGTAGTATAATTGAAGAAACCCTATTGGATATTATGTACGATATTCCTTCAAGAGAAGAAATAGAAAAATGTCTAATTACTAAAGAAACCATTGAATCCAATGGAGAACCAACTTTGGTGTTATCTGAAAGAAAGGCTAAAAATAGAGCTAAGAAAAAGGATAACAAGGAATCTGCATCGTAAATAAAAGGCTCACAGTTTAGTGAGCTTTTTTTGTCATCAGTTTCTATTTAAGATGATAAAAATATTAGAACAATAAAAAATTGATTATCTATAGATAAAAGGAGTGAGGTTATGTACAAGAACCCTTATGTTGTACAAAACAAAACAATACCCCTTATACCACTAAGAGGTATGTCTGTATTTCCTCACATGGTTATTCATTTTGATGTAGGAAGAGAAAAATCTGTTAATGCATTGGAAAAGGCTATGATAGATGATTCGTTGATTCTTTTATGTACTCAAAAGGATGCTAAAGTGGAAGCCCCGTCATTAGAAGAATTTTACCATATAGGAACTATTGCAAAAATAAAGCAAATGTTGAAATTGCCTGGTGGTAGTATTAGAGTTTTAGTTGAGGGAATAAATAGGGGAAGAATTGCTGAAATAATAGGAGAAGAGGATTACTTTGAAGTTATAGTAGAAGAATTTACCTATGATCCTGAAGACATTATTGTAGACAAAGAAACAGAAGCAGCTATGAGATTAGTAATCAATGACTTTGAAGAGTATTTGACTTTAAGCCGTAGAATATCACCTGATATATTGTTAACTGTTACTGATATTGAAGACCCGGGTAGATTGGCTGATGTTATTGCTTCTTATATAAATCTTAAGATTGAAGACCATCAAAAAATATTGGAAACATTTAATTTTTATGAACGTTTAGAGGAACTTCATAGGATATTACAAGAGGAAATTGAATTGTTGAGGATAGAAGAAAAGATCAATCAGAGGGTTAAAAAACAGATAACTAAAGTACAAAAAGAATACTATCTAAAAGAGCAGTTAAGGGCAATACAGAAGGAGTTGGGAGAAGAGGATGAATTAGATGACGAAATAGAAGAATACAAAACTAAGATTTCAAAGATAACCATGCCTAAAGAAGTTAAAGAAAAAGCATTAAAAGAAGTAGAAAGGTTAAACAGAATGTCTTCTCATTCAGCAGAAGCTGCAGTTATTAGAACTTATCTAGATTGGATAGTTGAATTACCTTGGGATAAGGAAACTAAAGATAAAGTTGATATCAAAAAAGCTCGAGATATTCTAAATAGAGATCATTACGGACTTACAGATGTAAAAGAAAGGATATTAGAATTTATTGCTATAAGAAAGTTAGCTACGAAAATGAAGGGCCCAATACTATGTTTAGTAGGTCCCCCAGGAGTAGGGAAAACATCTATTGCAAAATCTATAGCAGAAGCACTAAACAGAAACTTTGTTCGCATGTCTTTAGGTGGTGTGAGAGATGAAGCAGAGATGAGAGGTCATAGAAGAACCTATGTTGGAGCAATGCCTGGAAGAATTATCTCTTTAATAAGAAAATCAGGTACGAAGAACCCTGTTTTTCTATTTGATGAAATCGACAAGCTAAGTACTGGTTTTAGGGGTGATCCTTCTAGTGCATTACTGGAAATTTTAGATCCAGAACAGAATAATACCTTTACGGATCATTTTTTAGAACTACCTTTTGATTTATCAAAAGTCTTATTTATTACAACAGCAAATACCGTGAATTCTATACCAGCGCCTTTATTAGATAGGATGGAGGTAATTAGAATTAGTGGTTATACTGAAGAGGAAAAACTAAAGATTGCAACTAACCACCTCTTACCAAAACAGCTTAAAGAACATGGACTTAAAGAACAAAACTTAACTATATCTGAAAGAGCTATAAGAAATATTATAAATAACTATACTAGAGAGGCAGGAGTTAGAAATCTAGAAAGGAATATTGCAAACATATGTAGAAAAGCTGCAAAAAAAATTGTAGAATCCAATGTAGAAAGGGTAAGAGTGAATAAAGGAAATCTTCATAAATATTTAGGCATAGAAAAATACAGATATGATTTAGGAGAAAGGGAAAGCCAAGTAGGTGTTGCCACGGGGTTAGCTTGGACCGCTTTCGGTGGAGATACCCTTTCCATAGAAGTGAACTCAATGAAAGGTACGGGGAAACTTCAATTAACAGGGCAATTAGGTGATGTTATGAAGGAATCAGCTATGGCAGGTATCAGCTATATTAGGTCTAATTCCAGTAGCTTGGGAGTGGATAGTAATTTTTACAAAGAAATGGATATCCATGTCCATGTACCAGAAGGAGCAATTCCAAAGGATGGTCCCTCAGCTGGTATAACCATGGCAACTGCTGCAATTTCTGCTTTAACAAATAGGCCTGTTAATAACAATATTGCTATGACTGGCGAAATTACACTACGGGGACGGGTTTTGCCTGTGGGGGGTATTAAAGAAAAAGCTTTAGCAGCTAATAGAATTGGCATAAAGAAGGTTCTAATACCCCTTGAAAATAGCAAGGACTTGGAAGAAATACCTGAAAAGATTAGGAGGAAGATGAACTTTATACCAGTGAAAAACATGGAACAAGTTCTTGAATATGCATTATTAGAAGAGGATATTAATAATGAAGATAATTAAATGTCAATTAGAAAAGATTGCTGTTAATAAAAAACAATATCCTGATGAGAATTTATGTGAAATAGCCTTTGCTGGAAGATCTAATGTGGGGAAATCCTCCTTTATAAACTCCATGTTAAACAGGACAAATCTAGCAAGAACTAGTGGTAAACCTGGTAAAACCAGGACTATAAACTTTTATAATGTAAATGGAGAATTTAGATTTGTGGATCTGCCAGGATACGGATATGCTCAAGTTTCTAAAAAAGAAAAGGAAAAATGGGGACAGATAATTGAAGAATATTTAAATACAAGAAAAAATTTAGCAGAAGTAGTTTTGTTAGTAGATATAAGACATGAACCTACAGAACAAGATATATTGATGTATAATTGGATAAAAATCTTTAATTTCACAGGGATTGTTATAGCAACAAAGGCAGACAAAATATCTAGAGGAAAGTATCAATCAAATATTAAGATTATAAGGGATAAATTTAAAATAGAGGATTCTAGTTTAATAATTCCTTATTCTTCAACAAAAAAGACTAATATAGATAGAGTGTGGCATATCTTTGAAGAAGTGCTTGTGAGAAAGAAAGAGCAGCAATCTTAATAGATAGCTGCTCTAAACAATTATTCCTCCTTAACAAACATATCTTGTGTAGCACCACAAACTGGGCATACCCAGTCTTCTGGTAATTTTTCAAAAGGTGTGCCAGGTTCAACACCGTTATCTGGGTCACCTTCTGTTGGATCATAAACATAGCCACATGGTTCACAAACATATCTGTCCATTATGTATTCTCCTTTCAATATGTAATCAATGAGATATTACCCATTTATTTAATACTTTAAACTATATTTTAAATATTATAGAAGAAATTATACCAAAAAATTATAGAATTGTACAATAGATTAAAGAGCGTATTTATGGGTAAACTAATAATAGTTAATAGAATAACATATTACATTAGTAGATGGGCGTGATGGAAGTGTCTTTTATATATAAAGGGTCTGTGCGTAGTGACTTAAATGATACAAAAACCTTTATAAAAAAAGTATTAGATAAACTTGAAAACATTATTCATGACAAGGATATAATGTTTGATTTAAAATTGATATTAAATGAATTGATAATAAATAGCGTTATCCATGGCAATCAATGTAATGGGAATAAATATGTGGAACTTTTTTTAGAAATAGTTGGAGACACTATTAGAATCGAAGTAAGCGACGAAGGGGATGGAATAGACTTTGATATTGCTAACTATAATCCAACAGAACTTAAATGTTGTGGTAGAGGTCTGGTAATTGTTGATGGATTATCAGATAAGGTTTATATTGATAATAATAGGATAATAGCTGTTAAGTATATTGAATAGAATATCTGTATTGAAAATTAGGATTTATTATTTATTTATGGTAATTATGGCAGGGATAATCCCTGCCATCATAATTTACTATCATTTTAGTATAAACTATGTTAAAATTAAGTTTGGTAAATTATTAATCTAAATTATAAATGGGATGTGAAAAATGTTATGTCAATTACAAGAGATGATCTTAGAAATATAGCTATTATTGCTCATGTAGATCATGGAAAAACTACACTAGTAGATAGTATGTTAAAGAAAAGTGGAATATTTAGAAAAAATCAAATAGTTCAAGATAGAGTTATGGATTCTAATGAAATAGAAAGAGAACGGGGAATTACAATTTTATCAAAGAATACCGCTATCCATTATAAGGATATTAAGATAAACATTGTGGATACTCCAGGGCATGCAGATTTTGGGGGAGAAGTAGAACGAGTCCTTAAGATGGTGAATGGAGTTGTACTATTAGTAGATGCTTTTGAAGGCCCTATGCCTCAGACAAAATTTGTATTAAAGAAAGCTTTTGAATTAAATTTACCAGCAGTTGTATGTATTAATAAGATAGATAGGCCCGAGGCAAGACCTGAAGAAGTCATTGATGAAGTATTAGATTTATTCATAGAATTAGGAGCAGGAGAAGAATATTTAGATTCACCTTTTGTATTTACTTCTGCTAAAGAGGGTACTGCTAGTATAGATTTGAAGAAACAGAAGGATAATATGGATGACTTATTTGAGACCATAATAAAGTATATTCCCGCCCCAAAAGGGGATATAGAGCAACCATTACAAGTGTTAATCTCTACTATAGATTATAATGAATATGTAGGTAGGATTGGTATTGGTAAAATAGAAAGGGGCAAGGTAAGGGCAAATCAAGAAGCCCTAATAGTTAACAAAGAAAGAAAAGATGAAATAAAAAAGGTAAGGATTACAAATATATTTGAGTTTGAAGGATTAAATAGGATAGAAGTAGAAGAATCAATGGTAGGAAGTATAATTGCAGTCACAGGTGTGGAAGGGATTCATATAGGAGATACCATATGTGATGTAGAAAATCCAGAACCTTTACCTTTTGTTAAGATATCTGAACCTACTATTGCTATGACCTTTTCAGTAAACGATAGTCCTTTTGCAGGAAAAGAAGGAAAATATGTTACTTCAAGACAGATAAGAAATAGACTTTTTAAAGAACTTCAAACAGATGTTAGTCTTAGAGTAGAAGAAACAGAATCTACCGATGCTTTTAAAGTATCTGGCAGAGGTGAATTACATCTATCAGTCCTTATAGAAAACATGAGAAGAGAAGGTTATGAATTCCAGGTTTCAAAACCAGAGGTATTATATAAATATGAAGATGGGAAAAGATTAGAGCCTATGGAAATAGTAACAATTGATGTAATGGAATCATATATTGGAGCAGTAATAGAGAAATTAGGTAAGAGAAAAGGGGAATTAATAAGAATGACTGAAGCTAATGGAGGATATGCAAGATTAGTATTTTCCATTCCAGCTAGGGGATTAATTGGATATAGAGGCGAGTTTATGACAGATACTAAGGGTAATGGTATCCTTAATTCAATATTTGATGGATATGGATCCTATAAAGGGGATATACCAACAAGAAAAGAAGGGTCCCTAATTTCCTTTGAAACAGGGGAGGCTACTGCCTATGGATTATATTCAGCTCAGGATAGAGGAATCCTTTTTATAAACCCAGGAGAAAAAGTTTATGAGGGAATGGTTGTTGGTTCTAATCCTAAGGGAATGGATATTGAAATAAATGTATGTAGGAAAAAACATCAAAGTAATATTAGAGCTTCTGGTTCTGATGAAGCTTTAAGATTATCTCCACCTAGACAAATGTCCTTAGAGGAAACATTAGACTTTATTGAGGAAGATGAGCTTATTGAAATAACACCTACTAATTTTAGGGTAAGGAAAAAAATTCTTGATTCTAATAAAAGATATAAATCGAAAAAGAATAATTAGATTATTATAATTTTAAATAAAGGTGATTCTATGGAGTATATTGTAAATGGGTATATGTGGCTTTTAAAAAACATACTGTGGTTGAATATTTTATTTGCCATATTATTAGTGTTTTTTGAAAGAAGGAACCCTACAACTACTTGGTTATGGCTTATGGTATTAACTTTTTTACCTGGTATCGGATTTTTATTATATCTATTTATTGGTCAGGACATGAGTAAGAAAAAGATGTTTAAAATAAAAGAAGAAGAGGATAGAGGGATTAGAGATAGGATACTAAGACAAGGGCAAAAAATCCAAGAAGATGAATATAGGTTTTCAAATCCAAGATTTTTAGAATATGAAGATATAATAAAAATGCATATTTTAACAAGTGAGTCCTATTTTTCTCAGGATAATGATATTGAGCTTTATTTTTCAGGAGAAGAAAAATTTGAAGCTTTACTAGAGAGTATTAGGAAGGCAAAGAAGTATATATACTTGGAATATTATATAATGAAAAGTGATGGTATAGGCACCAGAGTAATAGATGAGTTGACAAAAAAAGCTAAAGAAGGTTTAGAGATAAAGGTACTATATGATGGAATGGGCGGAAGGAAATTAAATAGGAATTGTTTTGACGAATTGAAAAAAGCAGGGGGAGAAATAGCAGTTTTTTTCCCTCCCTTTGCCCCCTATATTACTCCTAGAATCAACTATAGAAATCATAGAAAGATATGTGTAATCGATGGAGAAGAAGCTTTTGTAGGTGGATTTAATATAGGAGATGAGTATTTAGGTCTTTCAAAGAAGTTTGGCTATTGGAGAGACACTCATATGAAAGTAAGGGGGACTGCAGTAGGGGGACTTCAGTGGAGGTTTTTCAAAGATTGGAGATTCGCAGCTAAAAAGGATAATGTTCAGTGTGATACAAGCTTAACTAAAAGAAATACCAAAGGAAACTCAGGAGTTCAGGTAGTAAGTAGTGGACCTGACTCCAAATGGGCTAGTGTTAAGGATGGATATTTTAAAATGATAAACAATGCCCGAGAAAGAGTTTATATCCAAACTCCATATTTTATTCCTGATGATAGTATATTTGAAGCTCTGAAAGTAGCTGGTCTTTCTGGAATAGATGTAAAGGTTATGATACCCTGTAAGCCAGATCATATATTTGTATACTGGGCAGGTCTTTCATATATAGGAGAACTTTTAGAAGCAGGAATTAAGTTTTATACCTATGAAAATGGATTTCTCCATAGTAAAACCTTTATAATGGATGATTTTGTAACATCTATTGGTACTGCAAATTTAGATATTAGAAGTTTTAAACTCAATTTTGAAGTAAATGCCTTTATTTATGATGAGGAAGTAAATAGAAAAATGGTAGAACAGTTTAATTTAGATTTAGATTATTGTAAAGAAATTACTATAGAAGAATATAGCAAAAGGTCTAATATAGTTAAATTAAAAGAATCCGTTTCAAGATTATTATCGCCAATATTGTAATATTAGGATAAAAAATTCCCGAGGGGAAACACTATCCTAAAGAGGTGGTAGACTTGAAAAAGGGAATATTGATAATTTGGATTATGGTTATCATAATCTTTTCTATATCATGTACCAATCAATCAGATAAAAAATCTAAGAATGTTAATCAAAAAGAGAGAGCTCCTGAAACTTTGACTAAGGTTGTAGAAGGGATAGGTAAATTAATTACTTCCGTAGATGAAATTGCTAAAACCAATGAGTTAACGGAAAAGGAATTTCAGGCCCAGAAATCGCAAAAAGGAGACCAGGGCAAGTCATCTGATGAAAACAAAAAGGAAAACCAACACAGTAAACAAGATGAAAGTCAAGAGA
This sequence comes from Clostridium sp. Cult2, assembly GCF_021655075.1. Classification (GTDB taxonomy): domain Bacteria; phylum Bacillota; class Clostridia; order Tissierellales; family Tepidimicrobiaceae; genus Schnuerera. The sequence continues at coordinate 3,397 of NZ_PPXX01000028.1, read as the reverse complement.
AAAGTCAACAAAAAACAGGAGAACAAGAAGATAATATAACTAAAGACGAAGAGATTTTCATGAAATGGAAGGAAGTTGACAAAAAAATAGAGGGAATCCATAAAGATTGGAATAGTTATGAAGTAGAAAGTATAAAAAAGGGAGCAAACCCTGAGCAAGGAAAGGAATTTAAAAAAAATTTAAATTCTTTGACAAAAGCTGTTGAAAACAGACAATTGACAGATATTACGGATGCAGGTAGCAAAACAATTAATTCTTTAGCCCCTTTTTTTGATTTATATAAAGATGAAATAAATGGAGATCTTTCTAGGATAAGTTATTCTATATATCAAGGATTTATAAAAGCTAAAGAGGGAGATTTTAAGATAGCTAACAAACTAATAAATGAAGCAGTAGAACATTCTGGAAGGATTAGACAAAAATTAGATAAGGATAAGGATAAAGACAAAATAAAGGACTTGGACAAATTATCTTTATCAATATCGGATATGAAGCTTGCATTAGATGAAAATAGTATAAAGTTGTTAGAAATTAAAAGAGATATAGCCCTTAAAAATATAAAAGCATTAAGGGAATAGTATAAACAAGGGGGACTATTAGATGAAACCGGAAGCAATAAAAGATTATTTCCTAATAAATGGTAAATTAGAGTCGACTAATAAGGTGGAAATATTTGAAAGAATAATAAAACCACCTATATATGAAGTAGTCAGAGTAATAGATAAGGTACCTTTGTTCTTAGAAGACCATTTAAAAAGGATGAGAGAGTCTGCTAGAATAGTGGACTACTATATTGAAAGAAAAGATGAGGAGATAGAAGGGGATATAAAAGAATTAATTAACAAAAATGGCATTGAAAATTTAAACGTTAAACTATTATCCACATGCATTGAAGGGATGGGACAGGTATTTTTAGCTTATTTTATTAAAAGTTTTTATCCACCAGAAGAATATTATAAAAAAGGGATCCATACTATATTATTCCACTATGAAAGGGAAAATCCTAATGCTAAGATTCAGATGGCGTCCTTTAGAGAAGAGGTAGTTAAGGAATTAGAGGAAAAAAATGCTTTTGAAGCCTTGTTGGTAAATAAAGGTGGATATATTCCAGAAGGTAGTAGGTCGAACATGTTTTTTGTGAAAGAAGATAAATTATATACTGCCCCAAGAGGGGATGTACTATTAGGCATTACAAGAAAATATATATTCCAAGTATGTGAAGAATTAAATGTAAAAATTGTTGAAGAAAATATACATATTGATGATTTGAAAAGATTAGATGGAGCCTTCATGTCGGGAACATCGGTAAATGTACTTCCCATCTCTACTGTTGATGGAATAAAATTGAATTCAGTAAATAATCAAATTATAAAAGAAGTGAATAATGCTTATGTGAGGAAGATGAAAGCATATATAGAGAGTAAAACCTTGTAATTATTAATTACAAGGTTTTTTTTATTTTCCTATTGACAATAGGAGAATATTAGTGTACTATGTAATTAATACACCAGTACATTAGAACTATGGAGGTGAAAAGATGAACTTTGATGATAATCTTCCTATATATATTCAAATTATGAATTTAATAAAGAGTAAGATGGTTTCAGGAGAAATCAGTGGAGGTGATAAATTGCCATCAGTAAGAGAATTTTCAAAAGAATTAAAGGTAAACCCCAATACAATTCAAAGAGCATATCAAGAATTGGAGAGAGAGGAATTAGTTTTTACACAAAGGGGAATGGGTACCTTTGTTATAGAAGATACAGAAATAATTAACAAGTTAAAAAAGAACATGGCTACGGAGGTAATCAATGAATTTTTAATGGAGATGAAAAAATTAGGATTTACTCCTAGTGAAATAATAGATATTGTATCTGAATGGATAGAGGAGGAGAGAGAATGAAAAATATTGTTGAAATAAAGGCACTCACTAAAAATTATTTCAATAAAAGAGCATTGGATGATTTAAATCTAAATATAGAAGAAGGTAAGGTAGTAGGCATATTAGGGCCAAATGGTAGTGGCAAGACCACTTTAATTAAAATATTAGCTGGTCTATTGAGACAGACCAAAGGAGAAGTCATTATAGATGGACATAGTGTAGGAGTATATACTAAATCCATAGTTTCTTATTTACCTGATAGAAACTTTCTATATAATTGGATGACTGTAGAAGAGGCTGGTGAGTTTTATAAAGATTTTTATTCTAATTTTGATGAAAAGAAATTTGAAGGACTATTGGATTTTATGAAATTAGAAAAATCTATGAAAATAACTTCTCTTTCAAAAGGGATGCACGAAAAATTAAATCTGTCATTAGTATTATCAAGAAATGCTAAACTATATATACTAGATGAACCTATTGCAGGTGTAGACCCAGTAGCAAGGGACAAAATCCTCGATGCAATAATAAACAATTACAATGAAAATAGCTCTATGTTAATAACCACCCATTTGGTGAGAGATATGGAAAATTTATTTGATAATGTAGTATTCTTAAAAGATGGTGAAATAGTACTTGAAGGAAATGCAGAAGCCTTAAGGGAAGAAAGAGGTAAGCAAATAGATGATATTTATAAAGAAGTATTTGGAGAATAGGAGGGAAAAATATGGGCAGATATATTAAATATGAGATAAAAGGATCCTATAAATTTATACTGGGAGTCCTAGCTTTAATATTAATACTTACAACAGGAATATACACCTATGTATCTAATACCCAAGAAGGTTCCGTTTTAGGAGCAACATTCACTGGGTTATCGGTCTTGGTTATATTCGGGACATTGTTAACAACATTTTTATATATAGTAAATTCCTTTAGAAAGGAATTATATGAAGATAGAGGATATTTAACCTTTACATTGCCTTTGACAGGAAATCAAATATTAGGCGCAAAACTTATCGTAGCCTTCCTGTGGTTTGTTCTTTTAGGAGTGGTTATAGCAATATATAACGGTATTATGGTATTAAGTTTTAGTCCAGTTAAAATCAAGATTTCTGAATTGTTTTCTATGTTAAAAAATATGAACATACCCTATAGAGAATTAGTGGTTTTTGGTTTAACAGCTATTATTGGTGGGGTTAGTACTCTAATACTGATATATTTCTCCATGGCTTTAAGTAGAGTTACATTTAGAAATAAAAAAATTGGCGGTTTTTGGTTTATAATATTCTTAGTACTAAGTGGAATAGTGACTTATGGACAGGTGAAAGTTATTCAATTATTACCATACTATCTAGACATAAGCACATTTAAAATAGCATCTTCCCATATGCTAAGGTATGGTTTTAATATTAACATTAACAATGGTGGCCTTATAATGAATGGGGATTTAGGAGGTACTATACTAAATATTGCAGGATTTATATATAGTATAGTAATAGGAGTTTTGATGTT
>NZ_PPXX01000027.1 GCF_021655075.1 Clostridium sp. Cult2 | reverse complement strand
TATCAAATTTGAAAAATTATTATCTAAATTAAATCTAAATTTTCTTGTCAGATCAGAGTAATCAAACTTACTTAAAGCACAAAATTTATTACAGTCTCCCCAAATTTTCTAGTTATTATAGTAGAAATGCAGGCTCCTATCATAAATGCTATTATTATAAACATTACTTTCATAAAAGCTTTCAAATCCCCCTTAAAAGCCCAGTAACCTAATGCAGCTCCACGTCCTGACATAAAAGAAGATCTTTCATCTAAAAAAAGTTTTACTCCAACTGTATCAATCCAACCTGCCATTGTTGTGAGAATAAAACCAACTACATTAATTTGTGTTAATAATTTAACTTTTGATTTGTCAATCATAGCCATGTATCCTTTCATATATAATTTTGGTCAACTATATATCTTATAATATAAGATATAAAATCAAATGTCTAGGACACAGCCATATCATTATAATCCAGTAAAAAACTCCCTCAATTTCAAATGAGGGAGTTTTATTTATATACCTAAAACTTCTTCTACCGGTGTATAAGTCATATCAAATGCTTCTGCAACTGATTTATAAACTATTTTTCCTTCTAATACATTAGCACCTTTTCTTAATGGTTCCTCATCAATAAGAGCTTGTCTCCATCCTTTATTTGCTATTCTAATAGCATAAGGTAAAGTAACATTTGTTAGAGCGAGTGTAGAAGTCCTTGGTACAGCTCCAGGAATATTTGCTACTGCATAATGAATTACATCATGTTTAACAAATATTGGATCTGCATGAGTAGTTGGATATGTTGTTTCCATACATCCACCTTGGTCAATTGCTACATCTACTAAGACACTGCCTGGTTCCATTTGTTTAACCATTTCTTCAGTAACTAATTTTGGTGCTTTAGCTCCTGGAATCAAAACTGCCCCTACTACTAAGTCTGCTGTTTTTACAGCTTGAGTTAAGTTATAGTTGTTGGAATATAAGGTTTCTAATCTTCCCATGAAGACTTCTCCTAAATATCGAAGTCTATTGATATTTATATCAAGAACTGTAACTCTAGCACCAAGACCAATTGCTCTTCTGATGGCACCAGTACCTACGATGCCTGCACCTACGACAACTACATGAGCAGGAGGTACTCCAGGAACACCATCTATTAATAGGCCTTTTCCACCACGGGTTTTTTCTAAGTAGATTGAACCTTGTTGAACTGCCATACGGCCAGCTACTTCACTCATTGGAGTAAGTAGAGGAAGAGATCTATCTGGGTTTTGAACTGTTTCATAAGCAATTGCAATAGTTCCCGAATCAACTAAAGCCTTTGTCAGTTCTTCTTCTGCAGCTAAATGTAGGTAAGTAAATATGATAAGGCCTTCCCTGAAATATTTATACTCAGATTTAAGAGGTTCTTTAACCTTAATTATCATATCTGCTTGCTTCCATACTCTAGAAGCTTCTGGTAGGATTTCTGCTCCTAGAGCAGAATATTCTTCATCAGAAAAACCTGCTCCCATTCCTGCATTAGCTTCTACTACAACTTTATGGCCAGCTCTAACTAAAGCATCTACGCCAGCAGGAGTAATAGCCACTCTGTTTTCCTGCTCTTTTATCTCCTTCGGTACTCCAACAATCATTGGGACATTCCTCCTTAAAATATTATTCATCTATTGTACTATATTCTATCATATTTTGTAAAAAATTGCACGTTATATAAATAAAAGGGAAAAATGTGAAAAAATTAACAAAAATAAAAGACTTAACTTCTATGATATAATTAATATATATTTACACATAATAGGAGGGACAATAATGGGCAAAGGCTACATTCATGTATATACTGGCAATGGGAAAGGGAAAACAACAGCTGCTTTGGGTTTATCTATTAGAGCTATTTGTGCAGGGAAGAAAGTATTTTTTGGTCAATTTATTAAAGGAATGGACTATAGCGAACTAAAAATTGACAAATATTTAACAAATATTACCATAGAACAATTTGGGAGAGATTGTTTTATTTATAATGAGCCTACTAATGAAGATATTGCATTAGCAAGAGAAGGATTAGAAAAGTGCGGAAAGATATTACAAGAAGGTGAATATGATATAGTGGTTTTAGACGAATTAAATATAGCCATATATTATAGACTATTTACTTCAAAGGAAGTCATAGAAATCCTCCAAGAAAGGGCTCCTCATGTAGAAGTGATAATAACAGGTAGATATGCAGAGGAGAGTATAATTGAATTTGCAGATTTGGTAACTGAGATGAAGGAGATAAAACATTATTATAATAATGGAGTAGAGGCTAGGAAGGGAATAGAATGTTGAATATTTCATTTCTAAATAATGTTATACATCATAAGACCTATAGTATTAATGGCAAAATTAGCAAACATATGGACTAACCAGGAGTTATATAGGTTTTTGTTTTTTTCATCTAACCAATTAAATATTATGCCACCAATAAATAATCCAGTTAATGCTACAATAAACAGTATAGGATCAAACCAATTGGATAATATGGCCACATGATAAATGGAAAAAGCAAAGCCACTTATTAAGTAAGCTTTATATCGGGTCATAGTTTCATTAAGATTTAAAAACACAAATCCCCTAAAGAAGAATTCTTCTAATAAGGAATTGATAAAGGATATATAAAGAGCTACATAGATAAAATTCTTTTTTGATACATTAAGGTTTTCTGATAATATATTTTGTATATTAACTAGATTAATAAAACCTCTTAATATGAAATAAGCCACTATTATTATCAAATATACTCCTAAACCTAGTATTAAGGATTTAATAATTTCTTTTTTTGATTTAATTTTAATAAAATCAATCAAAGCTATTCTATTGTTTTTGATAGAGTATATAGATGGCACAACTAAAAACAATAGAATTTTTATTATAGATTTTACAAAATATCCTGGTTGTATATAGGAATCCACAATAGCCATAGATATTATCGATAGAATTGTTATAAAGATTAAGTTGAGATTATTTTTTTTACTCATTTATACTCCACCTTTGCTGTTATTAATATTTCAAACTATTATAACATAACATAGGATAGAAAATATATAGAACCTTAAATTAGGTTCTTTTTGTCTGGACAATTTTAGCTAAAATATTATTACATTTTTTGCAGTACTTTTATTTTTATTTCCGTTATAATAAATAGTTGTAAAAAAAACAACATTAGAGGTGGATTAAATATGGCAAATAATCATGTAATATATATTTTACTTACTCATAGCGGTTCTTTATTATCAAAATGTATCAATATATATACAAAAGAACCCTATACTCATGTTTCAATTTCATTGGATACTAATCTTAAGGAGTTATATAGTTTTGGTAGATTAAACCCTTGTAACCCAATATTTGCTGGATTTGTTAAGGAAGATGTAATAAATGGAACATATTCTAGATTTCCAGAGACAAAATGTGCTTTGTACTCTTATTATATTAATGATATCCAATATATGAGGTTAAAAAATGAATTATTTAAGTTTAAGATAAATAGGGACAAGTATGGTTACAATCTATTAGGATTATTTGGTGTATTATTAAATGTTCCAATAGAAAGAAAACATAATTATTTTTGCTCTCAATTTGTGGCTACATTACTAAATAATAGTGGAATATATCTATTTGTTAAACCACCAGCTCTTGTGTCTCCTAGGGATTTTAGAAAATGCAAAGAATTAAACCTAATATATGAAGGACGTTTAAAGAGATATAATAGTATAATGGAATCATATTGCCAAGTTTATTAGTTTTTTTGCAGTACTTCTATTATTTATTACGTTTATATTAATAGATGGGAAAGGAGGGGAGGTATGGATTTAGATAAGGAATTGATAGAACAGACTCTATCTGGCAACAATGGTGCATTTGAAAAAATAGTAGATAAATACAAAGGATATATATTTGCTATTATTTTAAATTTTATTCGGGATTATAATGAAGCTGAAAATATAGCTCAGGAAGTTTTTTTACAGATCTATATTTCCCTTCCAGAATATAAACTTGATAATTTTAAAGGATGGATTGGTAGGATTGCTACAAATAAATCCATAGATTGGAAAAGGAAAAAGAAGGCTAAATTTAATGAACAGGTAATGGAAAACACTGAAATAGTAGTAGATAGAGAAGGTCTATCGGAATATAAAACACCAGAGGATATATTGATAGAAAAGGAAAAAAGGGAAAGAGTCCAAAGGATATGTAAAAGGATACCCAATATATATGAAGATGCAATAATAAAGTTCTATTTTGAAGAAAAATCCTATGAAGAAATTGCAAGAGAAGAAGGGACTACTGTGAAAACAATAGCTTCAAGGCTTTATCGAGGACGTAATCTACTAAGAGAGAAATGGAGGGAGGAAAATGATGAAACATTATGATGGTATAGAATGGATTTTCTATAAGGAAAAAGTTCTTTCAGATGAAAAACAATTAGAAATGGAAGAACATTTATATACATGTGATGATTGTATGGATATTTTTCTTTCTCTCATAGAAAAAGAAGAAGTGGATAAAGCAGAAGAATCCCTTTCATTAGATTTTACAGCTAATGTAATGGATAATATTAAAAATGTACAGTATAAACCAAAGCCTAAAGTAAAAAAACCTGTTACCAGATCTAGAGAAATATTTACTTATTATGTAGCAGTGGCTTCAGTGGCTATAATTTTGACTTTAGGAGGGCTTTACAGTGGATTAGTAGATATGGTACCTCGTGTTGGTATGTCAACTGCAATAAAACATAATATAAATGCACCTAATATAGTAGCTGATATATCTATAAAGATAGTTAACAGAACATCCAATTTTATTAATAGTTTTGAAATATCTAGTTGTGAGGAGGAATTGAAATGAAAGAAAAAAGTAAATTTATAACTTTTCTATTGTCCTTTATACCTGGATTATCCCATTTTTACTTAGGGTTTGCCGATAGAGCTGTAATATTTCTCATGGTATTCTTTGGAGCAATAGCAGGTGTAACAGGATTGGCATTTATCACATATAATGATGCACTTTTCGCATTATTAGCCTTTGCATTGCCATTAATATGGCTTGTTGCATTGTTAGATGCTTTTTCTTTAAAGAAAAAATTTATATCACCTGAATACTATGAGGGGGATAAAGAAATGAATAGCAAAAATATTTATGAAATAAAAGAATCCAATAAAAAAACCATTACAATGGCCTTATCCATTATACCTGGTGCAGGTCATATGTACCTAGGCTATCAGAAAAAGGGATTAGCTATTATGGGAGCTTTTTTCTTCACCATATTTTTTATGGGATGGTTAGGTTTATCATTATTTCTATTTGTGCTACCTTTAATTTGGTTTTACAGCTTCTTTGATGCATTACATTCTTTTAATGAGAATGATGCTAAAAAAGAAGAAATTACCTTTGCTTTACCTAATATTAAATCCCAATGGATAGGTTGGGGACTTATTTGTATAGGAATATTGATTGTCATTGAACGTATACTATATCCTTTGATTCCCTATCAAATAAGGAATTATATTCAAACTTCAATAGTAGCTATAATATTTATTGCTGGAGGTATTAAACTTTTAGGTAAAAGTAAAAAGGAAGAAGTAGATGAGGATGGTGAAGAAGTATGCAAAAAAGACGAGTAGGAACAATTTCAATGGCTCTTGTTTTAATTGCCTTTGGAGTTCTAATATTCATATCTCAAATAAATAAAGTATCTGCAGTGGAATTAGGATTAAAATTTTGGCCCGCTATATTGTTTTTAATAGGTGGAGAGATACTTTGGTATAGTTACCGGTATAAAGAGGAAGATATAAAGATAAAATATGATGTATTTAGCATATTCATTGTATTAATCATAGTTGGTATAAATCTAGCAATCTATGGTCTCATTGAAACAGGTATGATGGATAGGCTTAATACAATGGTGTCATCCCAAAATTTTAGTTATCAAATTCCCTTTAATGAGGTAGAAGTAGATGATGATATTCAAAAAATAGTCATAAATGCTCCCAATTATTCTGGTTTAACCCTAAGGACTGAAAAGAATAATAAAATTGGCTTTACTGGTTCACTGGATATTACAACGGATAGAGAAGATAAGGCTAAAGAATTGTTAAAGGATGAATATATAATGAGCAATAAATCAGGAGATACTCTATATATTTCCTTTGCAGATAGATCCTTTAATAATAATGGACCCTATAATGTTCATCCCTATGATTTTAGTTTAATAATACCAGAAGATAGAGAGGTTGAAATTAACGGAGGTAATGATTTACAATTAATAGCAGATAGTATTAATAAGGATTGGATTATAGACAATGTCAATAGAACTAAAATTAGATTAGGTAAGGATATGGATTTAAAAATAACTGCTTCTGTAGTTAGCCAGGAAATGCTAGGTGGAAATGTAAAATGGAATATTACAGAAAATAACAATGAAGAACTTTCCAATGCCAAAGGTGAGTTAGTCTACGGCGATGGAAATAATAAAATAAATATATTAAATTCTGATGAAGTGGTAGTAGATGAATTGGAATAAGACAAGGGGACGGTTCTCTTGTCTTATTTTATATAATACACAATTGTAGGATTATGGGTTATAATCGGACGACCACAGGTCGCCCCTACAATGTGGAGTTATCAATATGTAGGGGCGGTCTTTGACCGCCAGATTAATGACGCATTATCTATAAAATGCGACAATAATTATCAGTTATTTCCGACCCCGCATATGGGGAATGTGTTATCATAATGATACGAGAATGAAATATAGATAAGCCAAGGGCTTTAAAATTCAACCCTAATAATAGCTTTAATGATTTTATAAAAATTATATATGCTTTTTTGCAATATTATATTTTACCGTTAGAATTTAAAGGCTATAGATTGTTTTGAAATTTTTTTAAAATTAATTGTAAGATAATTGGAGTTCATGCGTCCTATATATAGGAGGTGAAAAAGTGACCGAATTAGAAAGCCTATATAGAGCTTATTTTCAAGATGTATATCTTTATATATTGAGTTTATCAAAGGATGAGCATATTGCTGAAGATATTACTTCTGAAGCTTTTATAAAAGCTATTAAATCTATTGATACTTTTAAGGGAACTTGCGATATTAGAGTGTGGTTATGCCAAATTGCAAAGAATTGTTATTTTTCATATTTGCGAAAAAATAAGAAGTTTATCTTTACAGACAAGGAATCGGATCATGCAAATGAACTTAATATTGATCAATTAATTATATCTAAAGAGGATTCAATGAAAATCCACGAAATTTTACATAAACTTAAGGAGCCATATAAAGAAGTGTTTTCATTGCGTGTCTTCAGTGAGCTAAGTTTCAAACAAATAGCATCTCTATTTGGGAAAAGTGAAAATTGGGCATGTGTCACTTATCACCGGGCTAGAAAAAAAATTCAAGAAGAAATGGAGGACTATTAATGAAGATTACATGTGATGTAATTGAAGATCTATTGCCTTTATATGTAGAAGGGCTTATAAGCGATGATACTCGAATTCTTGTGGAAGAACATATTAATACATGTATAGACTGCAGAAAACAGTTGGAAGCTATTCAAAACCCTAAGAAAATTCCAATAGATACTAATCTAGAGCCATTTAAAAGGGCGGAAAGGAAGCTTTTTCGGGAACGAATTCAAATAATTGCTTTAACTATTGTTTTAGTTTTGGTAATTGTAATAACCAGTATGGCCTATCTTACATCTCCCAAATATTTGCCTTATTCTAATGATATTATATCTTTAACTGAATATGAGGACGGTAAAGTTATTATTGAATTTGATGATGAAGTAACTGGATATGATATTAACCGACATGTGGCAGAAAATAAGGAGGGTTATGTCTATCATTTAACTACTTGGAACACTATTTGGAGTCAACATATTTTTAAGAATAATGCACAAAGTATAATATTGAATCCAGATGGGAAGGATGTCGTAGCAGTATACTATTATTCTACTGATGAAACAGGGGACATTTTAATTCATGGGAAGGATTTACTCAGGGGTGGTGGGGTAGTTACTTTACCTAGATTAGTTCTTGCATATTATCTTATGTTAGCTATATTACTGTCATTTTTCTTTGGAATTTTACTTTTTATGTATAGTAAGGAAGCCAAAAGAAGATTTGTATTGGAAAAGATTTTGTTATTGCCTATATCCTATATCATTGGACATTTTTGTATTAAAGGTTTTACAACTACTTCATATTCAGCACAGCGTGATTTCTTCGCAATTTTATTGTTAATGATTCCAATTTATTGTTTATTTTTGCTTGCTATTAATTTGTATAGGAAAAGAAAGAAGAAAAGATGATTACCCTTTGAGGAAATCTCTGAACTGGACTGGGAAGCCTATAGAATAAATGTAGAAGACTGTGAAAAAAGAGCAAAATATTTTGCTCTTTTTATATGACTATAGATTTATTGAAAAAAAGAAGGAGATAATCAATCTGTATGGAATATATAGGTATGAGGGATTATAACATAAAGGGGTGGCTACTATGACGGAAGGTACTACTCATAGTAAGTTAAATAAAAAGCTTTTTATAGAGATAAAAAGATATATAGAGGATAATTATGTAGAAGAACATGAATCTATTATACATTATAAGCTAAAAGATCGTGTAGAACTACCGGTGTATGAATTGCCAAAGGAAAAGGTTAAGCGTAGTCTAGCGGATGTAGTGGAGAATTTAGGTGAATCTTTTTCTCAAATGTTATTAAGACTTATAGACGAGAAGGGCATGACAGATGTGGAAACCTATAAAAAGGCAAATATAGACAGGAGACTTTTTTCTAAAATTCGAAGTAATAATAACTATAATCCTAGTAAGATAACAGCTATAGCCTTAGCCATTGCATTAGAGTTAAATTTAGACGAAACCTGTGATATATTAAGCAAAGCTGGATATGCATTGTCCAATAGCAATAAATTTGATGTAATTATTAAATATTTTATAGAAGCAGGTAATTATAATATATATGAGATAAACGAAGCATTATATGCTTTTGACCAGAATACATTAGGGGTATAATTGTCGCTTTCAAAGGGACCAATTATACCTTTTAACTTGATATCCTTTAATCAATAAATTAAAGGAGGAATTAAGATGAATAAAAATATAACTGAATTGGTATTTATATTGGACAAAAGTGGCTCCATGTCAGGACTAGAAGATGATACGATAGGTGGCTATAATGCAATGCTTAGGAAACAGCAAAATGAGCCAGGTGAAGCCATTGTAACAACAGTACTATTTGATGATGAATATGAACTTTTACATGATAGAATCAATATCAAAGCAATCCAGCCTATTTCGGAAAAAGAATATTTTATTGGTGGCTATACAGCATTATTAGATGCTATTGGAAAGACTATTCACAAAATCCATAATGCTCAGAAGCATATGAAAGAGGACTATAAAGCTGATAAGGTTATGTTTGTAATCACTACTGATGGTATGGAAAACGCCAGCCGTGAATACACCTATGAAAAAATTAGAGAAATGATTGAAAGGCAAAAGAAAGAATATAATTGGGAGTTTATTTTCCTAGGAGCAAATATTGATGCTATATCTACAGCCCAAAAAGTCGGAATAAATGAAGATAGAGCAGCTAATTATCATGCAGACAGCGAAGGTACAAAACTCAATTATGAAGTAGTATGTGAAATAATCAATGATCTTCGTGCAAATAAATCAATCGACCAAAGTTGGAAAGAAAAAATTGATGAAGATTATAATAATAGAAGTAGAAAGTAAAGACCAAGCTACGGAATTGGTTTCGTGTGATAGAGCAGGGGCCTTTAAGTTCTATCCTTTTATGTTTGCTGATTCTACTAAAAGATGTGTTGTTATTGAACCTAGAAAAGGGGAATTGATATATTATGAAAATCCATATGATGTAATGACCAATTCACTAGGTTTTAAATCTCATGTTAGAAGACTGAATCAATTTTTAGATTTAGATAATCTTGAAGATTTTAACTCTGCTAAAGATTTGCCAGGAGGTTATGATCCTATTTCTAGGTCTATTAAAGCCTTTTATCTAACTAAAATGAATGTTAAATCCAATAGTTCTAAAGAAGCCCTTTCTAATTTTTATAATATAATGGTTGCAATGATTATGCCAAATGGGTTTGTTAGAAACAAAAAGTATAATCACACTACTTATACTAGATATATTTGTTCTTATGATTCAAAACATAAACTTCTAACTGTAAAATCTAATACTAATCCAACGGTTTATCAATTAGGGTTTGAAGACATAAAAGACAAGGATAAAAGACAAGCATTTTTTTTAGATACAGATTTTAACGTAGAAAAGTTTACAGGGGCGATAAATTGAATAGGTTAAAGAAACAGTATGTAATCATGGGTTAGGGAAATGGTATAATATACTTATTGTTACAAGTAGTTTCAAAGGAGTGGTATTATGAAATTTTTAATTCTTTTAGCAGGATGTGGTTTAGGAGATGGCTCAGCTATTGAAGAAGTTATCTTAGTTTATTATGCTCTGGATAAATATAGCATCAACTATTTGCCTGTAGCTCAAAATATAAATTTCACTACAGTAAATCATTATAAAAAAGAATCTAGTGAAGTTAGGAATGTATTATTTGAATCTGCTAGAATGGGGCGAGGGTTAATTCAAGACATAGAAGAAATTAACTATAATGATTATGATGCTTTAGTTATACCAGGTGGTAATGGGTTAATTAATAACTATCAAGATTCTAAAGTTATTTATGATTTAATTCAGAGTTTTCACCAAATGAAAAAACCAGTTGGAACTATGTGTGCAGCCATAGATTTGCTTCGTACATGGAAGGACCCCAATTTACTGAAAGAAGAGATAAAAACACTTAAGGCCAATGAATTTTGCTATAATGAATATTTACAAGTTTATTATACTCCTGCATTTAGAAAGAGTTCTAATATATATGAAATCCAAGAAGGCATTGATGAAATGGTACTATCAATGATAAAAGAGTTAAGAGAATAAAGTTTGGTTTATCTTATGGAGATAATATCATCAGATATAATAATAGACCCAGCATGGGAAAGTTTCTCCTTATTATTAATAATCGACCATGAAGCTTCCCATGGATTAAATATTTTACATTAAGACTATGTTTTTTACTACATTAGGAGAGGAACAGAAAGGATACTAAATGGAAAAAATAATTATTAACGATATAGAAATAGAATTAACCAAAAAGAATATTAAAAACCTTCACCTATCAGTCCATCCTCCAGATGGAAAGGTAAAAATATCTGCACCAAAAAACATGGATGATGATGCCATTAGGTTATTTGCCATATCCAAATTATCCTGGATAAAGAAACAACAGAAGAAGTTTAAAAATCAAGATAGACAGCCTGAAAGGGAGTTTGTATCAGGAGAAAGCCATTATTTTTTAGGACAGGGTTATATATTAAATGTGGTTTATACCAATAAAAGGCGTCAAGGGGTGAAGATTAGGAATAAAAAGTATATGGATTTATATGTTAGGGAAAACACCCCAAAATATTTGAGGGAAAGGGTAATGACAGAATGGTATCGTAAGGAATTAAAAAAGTTAATTCCACCATTAATAGAAAAATGGGAACCTATAATGGGTGTAAAGGTCAATGAATTCAGCGTAAAACTAATGAAAACTAGATGGGGAACTTGTAATCCTACTGCCAAAAGGATATGGTTAAATTTAGAGTTGGCAAAGAGGGACCCTATCTGTTTAGAGTATATAGTCGTACACGAAATGGTACATCTACTAGAAAGGTCTCATAATGAAAGATTTGTAGCTTATATGGATAAGTTTATGCCCAATTGGAGGGCATTGAAAGCAGAGTTAAATGGATTAATATTTTGATACTACTACATATGTCAAGGGGGTACTTTTTATGAGAAAAAGAGTGTATATCTGTATAAGTATTTTGTTATTATTACTATTTTTAGTTTCCTGCAATAGTCATATCATTTTAGAAGAAGCAAATCCTTATTTTGAAGGGCTAGCAAAAGTTAAAATCAATGGTAAATATGGATACATAAATAAAGAAGGGGAAATTGCTATAGAGCCTAAGTTCACTGAGGCTTCTATTATGTTTTTCAATGATGTTGCATGGGTAAAGGAAGGAGAATTTTGGGGAACTATTGATAAGACAGGTAAGTACTTAGCGGAACCGCAGTATGAAGAAATAATATCAGTTTCTAATGACATATGCATAGCTAAAAAATCCAATAGATACGGAGTTGTAGACAACAAAGGAAAAGAGATAATACCATTTGACTATGATTCTATAGAGCGTGAGGCAAATTTATTTATTGTTAAAAAAGGCAGCTTATTTGGTTGTGCAAATTTAGAAGGAGATATAATAGTAGAACCAGATTATGATATGGTTAGGGTCATTATAGAACCGGAAGTGAATATTATCAAAGTTGGGAAAGAGTACAAGTGGTTTCAAAATGATGATAGTTATAATGAATTTAAATTTGGATTAATGAGTATAGATGGTGAAAAATTAACTAATATAGAATATGCTTCTATTGATAATTTTAGTGAAGGATTAGCTCCTGTTAAGGTTCATGAAAAAATTGGATTTAAAACGGGATTCATAAATACTAATGGAGAAATGGTAATAGAACCACAATTCCATGATGCTTATCCATTTTCTCAAGGATTGGCTGCTGTAGAAATAGACGAAAAATGGGGATATATTGATAAGGAAAGCAATATTATAATAGAGCCAAATTTTGAATTTGCTGGACAATTCAATGAATATGACCTAGCAAAGGTACGGGTTAATGGTAAGTATGGGTATATTAACAAACAAGGAGAAATGATAATAGAACCGGTTTTTGAAGAAATAGTACATTTTGTCGAAGACCTGGCACCTATGGAATATAAAACTGATGAAGGATATAAATGGGGATATATAGACACTTCAGGAGATATAGTTATAGAACCTAAGTACAATGAAGCAGAGTTCTTCTATCGGGGAATTGCTAAGGTTAAAGTCGATGGTAAATATGGAATTATAGATAAAATGGGCAGAGAAATTCTTCCTCCAATATATGAAGAAATATTACAGTTTCCTGACGATAATTTTATAGTAAAAATAGGTGGCAAGATGAGCATTGTAAACAGAAATGGCGAAGAACTAACTGAAGAATCTTATGATAGAATAGCAGGCTTTGAAACTGAAGGATTGATTGCTGTTAACGAAGAGGGCAAATGGGGTTTCATAGATAAAAATGGAAAAGAAGTTATAGCTCCCAAATATGAAGAAGTAACTTATGTTAGGGAAGGTGTGGCATTTGCCAAGCTTAAGAATAAATGGATATGTATTGATAAAGAAGGCAATAAAATATTTTAGTATAAAAAAGGAGTTAACAAAATGGCAAATCATATAAAATCTAATTATATACTTGAAGAAAAAATATCCATAGAAGGAATTCCAGCTATACTGTTTAGACCTAAAGAAAGAAAGGGATTAATTCCTACAATAATTCTTTATCATGGATGGAGTTCCAATAAGGAATTACAACGAATGAGAGGATTCATACTTTCTACAGTAGGGTATCAGGTAATAATCCCAGATGCTGTCCATCATGGAGAAAGGAATCCACTTCAGAACTATGATATAGATGATGGTAGAAAGTATTTTTGGGATACTATATTTAGCAATTTGGAGGAATCTAAAAGTATAATAGATGAGATAATATTAAAATATAATGGAGATTCAGATAGAATTGGAGTAATAGGAAATTCCATGGGGGGATTTACTGCAGCAGGGGTTTATACTCACAATCCTAGTATAAAAGCTTTAGTAATATTTAATGGGTCCTGTGGATGGGAAAATTCTAACGAAATATTTAAGGAAATTTTTAAAATGACTAAAGATGAAGAAATAGAAGAAAAGATATTCCAATTAGACCCTATGCACAATTTAAATCTATTGAAAGACCGACCAATACTTCTATTACATGGAGATAGTGATGATTTAGTATCCATTGAAAGCCAAAGGATTTTTTACAAAAAAATTAAGCCAGTGTATAAATATGAGGATAGAATTAAATTTATTGAATATCCTAATCTAAACCATTTTGTCACTACCAATATGATGGAGGAGAGTATAGCTTGGTTTAATAAGTATTTGTAAAGAGATTAATATTTGCTGATACCTAATGAGGGTATAGAGGAAATAATGGGTATAATAAACTAAAGAAAATTTACTGGAGGGATTCTATGTTATTCGATTTAATTTCCCCAATATATGCCTTGTTTTTTGACCATCAGGTAAGGTATTACAGCGAAATATTGAATAGGATAAAAGAGGAAGTAGATATTACTCAATATAAAAGGGTATTGGATTTAGGGTGTGGTACAGGAGCTTTATGCTATGTTTTGCAAGGTTTGGGGATAGAGGTAGTAGGTGTAGACCCATCCTCGGGAATGTTAAAACAAGCAAAAAGAAAGTTGAAAGATACTCAAGTAGAATTAATAAAGATAAATCCAGGAGAAAGATTACCTTTTGAAGATGATAGTTTTGATTTGGCTGTTTCATCTTATGTAATGCATGGGTTAAAACCAAAAGAAAGAAAAGAATTATATAAGGAATTATGTAGGGTATCAAGAGAAAAAGTAATATTCCATGACTATAATCAAAATAGGTCATTAATAACGGATATAGCTGAATTCTTAGAAAATGGGGATTACTTTAATTTTATAAAGGTAGCAAAATCAGAAATGGAAAGACATTTTAAAGATGTTAGAGTGATAGATGTAGATAAAAAAGCTGCCTGGTATATTTTGAAACATTGTAATATTTAAGGAGGAACCTAGGCTCCTCCTTAAATATTATATTATCAAATGGATTTCATTTTTAGATGGATCAAATGTAATAATATTATTGTATTCAAATTTTACTTCATAGCCTAATTTAATTAGATTATCTATTGTATAATCCCTTTCTTTTTCATTTGGAAGTTTTATTGTGAAATACTTTATACCTACACTATCTTTAGAAGGAGGGGGTATTCCTATACCATTCCAGATATTAAATGCTATATGGTGATGATAATCTCCAGTTGAAACAAAAGTAGCCTGTCCTGGTATTTTTGTGATGACACGAAATCCTAATCCATCCACATAAAACTTTTCTGACTCCTCCAAATTAGATACATGAAGATGTATATGACCTATTATGGCTTCAGAAGGCATACTTTGCCATCTTTCATCCTTTGCTTCTTCCATTAGACTTTGTAAATCTAGCCTTTTAGTAGGCATTTTTAGCAAATCATTCTCCCATTTCCATGTACCAGTTGGAGTATCAGCATAGACTTCAATTCCATTTTGATCTATATCTTGAAGATAGATTGCTTCGCTTATTCCGTGGTAAGAAGCGCCCATAAGTGGATATTCTATATCTTTAATATGTTTTAAAAATTTTCCTAACTCTTTCCTATTAGGCAACAACAATGCTAAATGGTATAACCCTGTTCTCTTTATTTCTTTTGACATAACATTTTCCGGTTGTTCTAATATTATCAAAGGATTTACCCCATCTGCTGACAGGCTAACTTTTCTTTTTTCCTTATCAAGGGTTTTAAACCCCATTATTTTTTCATAAAATTCAATAGAGGCATCTAAATTTTTAACTTTTAAGACTATCTGATTAACATATTTGTTAGGGCTCCTGTGAAAAGTCGACATAACTTTATCACCTCTTGAAATATATTATTTATTTGATTGATACCCAGGGAAAAAGATATAAACTCACAAAACAACATAGAAAATAGAATATTATACTTACTGTGGATATTTAAGTATCCTTATTACTTAGATAAAAGTAATAATATAAGATTACTATATTGACAAAAATTACATATTATATTAAAATAGACTTATCAGTCTAGACCACATGGTCTAAAGGCGAAATAAGACAAAAGAACCGTCCCCTTGTCTTATATTTAATACTTGAAAGGAGTGGTATTTTGTATCTAATCAATAATTTAACCTTTAAGTATCCTAAAAATAAGGAAAATACTATTAAAGGAATTTCCTTTGAGATTAAAGATGGGGAAATTTTCGGGCTCCTTGGCCCAAATGGTGTTGGAAAGAGTACTACCCAAAAGATTCTTACAAAATTATTAAAAAGATATGAAGGAGAGATTTTGTACAAGGGAAAAGATTTAAAATCCTATAATCAATCTTATTATGAAGAAATAGGAGTAGGTTTCGAAATGCCTGTCCATTTTTCAAAATTAACAGCTGAAGAAAATATTAATTTTTTTAAAAAATTATACAAAACAAATATAGACACTGATAATTTGCTAAAAAGAGTAGGATTATACGAAGAAAAGGACAAAATAGTAGGCAAGTATTCAAAAGGCATGAAGGTCAGGTTAAATTTTGTAAGGGCTATGCTAAACAATCCAAAAATTCTATTCTTAGATGAACCTACCAATGGGCTGGACCCCTATAATGCAAGGATTATTAAGGAAATAATAAGGGAGTATAAGGAAGATGGTGGTACAATATTACTGACCACTCATCTGATGAATGACGTAGATGAATTATGTGATAGAGTAGCTTTTATGGCAGATGGAAGGATTGTAGAAATTGATACCCCTAAGAACTTAAAACTTAAATATGGAGAGAGGAAAGTTGATATAGAGTATAGGGAAGAGGAAGAAGTAATAAAAGAATCCTTCGATTTAGATAGTTTAAAGACAGATGAAAACTTTATTAATATAATAAAAACTAAGGATATATTGACCATTCATAGTAAAGAGATGACCTTAGACCATATATTTATCAAGGTTATAGGGGTGAATACTGATGAATAATTTCACAACTTTGTTATCTAGTGAATTACAAAGAATGAGAAGGTACAATATATTGACAGTAGGAATATTAGTGGCCCTATTGTGGGTAGCCATATTATATTTCACCGACATGGATGATATAACTGGCATGGTACCTTTAGTAGTATTCATCGATGCCACCTCTATGTCCATGGTATTAATTGGAGCTACCATGTTCTATGAAAAACAGGAAGGAAGTACAAAAACATTATTCGTTTCTCCTATAAGTAAATCCGAGTATATATTGGCTAAAATTTTTGCTAATGTTGTTTCCAATATTATTACGTTGGTACTTATATATGCCTATGCAAAAATTTTCAAGGAAATTAATTTAAACTTTTTTGGATTATTAGGTGCCTCCATATTGATTTCATATTTCCATTCCTTAATTGGATTTATATTGACCTATAATACTAAAGATTTTACAGATATGTTGATGAGTATGATGAAATACTTCTTTATTTTTGCAACACCAGTTATACTGGAACAAGTAGGATTAATAAAAAACAAAACTATTGAAAAAATTTTATTTTTAATACCTACTAAACCTTCTAATATACTACTACAAGCTACTGATGGAGGAGTAGAGACATGGAAAATTTGGTTTTCCATTATATATTTAATATTAGCTTCTTTGGCATTATTCTTTATAGTGTGGAAAAAATTTGATGATTTTGCTATTAAGGAAAGTGGTGAGTAATTATGTATAGTAGTTTTATAAAATCTGAAATGAAAAAATGGAGTAGAGATTCTATGACGAGATTTATGGCTATATATCCCTTTCTATTTGGATTTATTGGAAGATATCTTCTCCCTTGGATAGCTGATAAATCGGGTTTTAATTTAGAATTTTACGCAGATTTAATAGTCGTAATATTGATGTTAATAGTTCCTATATCCTTTGGAGCAATAATGGCTTTTTCCATCCTGGAGGATAGGGATGACAATATACTCACATCTGTAAAAGTAACTCCACTAAGTATTAATCAATTTTTATCCTTTAGGTTTTTCCTAGTATTGGTTTTAACATATCTTTCCACTGTGTTTATTATTTGGTTTTCAGATATTGGGAATATTCCTATAAAAAACATATTGGCTATTGCTTTTTTAGCCTCTTTGGAAGCTCCCATGTACGGATTATTGATTAACTCCCTGTCCAATAATAAAATTGAAGGATTTGCTGTAATGAAGGGATTTGGTATATTTATGATATTTCCCATTATAGCTTTATTTTTCATAGATAAAAAAGAACTATTTTTCTCCTTTGCTCCAGGATTTTGGGCAGCAAAATCTATTAGCAGTACTATAAGAGGTGAGGGAGTACACTATTTAAGTTATTATAAATATTATTTTATTGGGATTGTATATCTGGTATTGTTAAATATTATATCCTATAGATTATTTACTAAGAAAGTAGAAGTATAATTATGGTAGAAAGACACTGAGGTGATAGTATTGGACGAGAATAAAGAAAAATCCTTTGAAAAAAGAGATGAACTTGTAAATGTAGCTATGGTTGAATTTGGAGAAAAAGGCTATGAGAATGCCTCCCTTAATAATATTCTGAAGGAGGCAGGCATTAGCAAAGGAACCTTTTATTATCACTATAAGAATAAAGAAGATTTATATATGCATTTGATAGATATAATTGCAGAAGAAAAACTTAAATTTATTTCTGAGAGAATGGGTTCTATAGATTTTAACGATGATGTATTTGAAGTATTAAAAAGGTTGATGACTATGGGAATGAAATTCGCATATAAAAACCCTAATATAAATAAGTTCTCTCAAAGTTTTATTAAGGATGGTGGAACGCCAACTCATAATAAAATAATGGAGAAATACTATATTAAGCGAAAGGATTATTTGAACAATATTACTAGAAAATATGGTTTTCAAAGCATGGACTATATAGGTAATCTAATTGAAAGAGCTTATGAAAGAAATCAAATTAGAAAGGCCTTGCCTAAAGAATTTGTAAAAAGTATCATTAATTATTTATTTATGAGTTTACAACAAATAGTAAATTGCAATAGCTTGGAAGAATATGAATTAGCTGCCAACCATCTTGTGGATTTTATTCGGGATGGTATAGGGGAAAAATAGGATTAAAGAACTAGCCTTAGGGTTAGTTTTTTTTAATATAAACTCCTTGACATGAAGGCAAAACTCTGTTAATTTATAAAGAATAATATTAATCAAAATCTATAAAAATGATTATAAACAGGTAAGGATTTATTCTAATTGTGGTATACTATTGATAATGAAAAGATAAGGAGGAATTTCTGTGGAATTTGTTGGTGAAGGTTTAACTTTTGATGATGTACTTTTATTACCTGGCAAATCAGATGTGTTGCCTAGGGAAACTAAAATAAATACTTATTTAACTAGAAAAATAGAATTAAATATCCCTTTAATGAGTGCTGGGATGGATACTGTAACGGAATCAAAGATGGCTATTGCCATGGCAAGGGAAGGTGGAATAGGCATAATCCACAAAAATATGGGGATTGAAGAACAAGCTTTAGAAGTTGATAAAGTTAAAAGATCGGAACATGGTATAATAACAGATCCTTTTCATCTTTCAAGGCATCATGATGTTTCTGATGCCTTAGAGTTAATGGAAAGATATCATATATCTGGAGTACCTATAATAGAAGAGGATGGCACTTTAGTTGGAATTATAACTAATAGGGATATTAGATTTGAAACGGATACAACTAAAAAAATAGATGATGTAATGACTAAAGAAAATTTAGTCACAGGTACTAGGGAAACTACTATGGATGAAGCTCTTGAAACAATGAAAAAATACAAGATAGAAAAATTACCTTTGGTTGATGAAGAATATAAATTAGCAGGTCTAATAACTATTAAGGATATTGAAAAATCTATAGAATATCCTAATTCTGCAAGGGATAGTTCAGGAAGATTATTAGCAGGAGCAGCTGTAGGAGTTACCCAGGATATGATGGATAGAGTTACTGCATTAGTAAATGCAAAGGTAGATATTGTGGTAGTGGATACTGCTCATGGTCATTCTTTTGGAGTACTTGAAGCGGTTAAGAGGATTAAGTTAGAATATCCAGATTTACAAGTAGTTGCAGGAAATGTAGCTACAGCTGAAGCTACTGTAGATTTAATCAAAGCTGGTGCTGATGCCATTAAAGTAGGCATAGGTCCCGGGTCTATTTGTACAACAAGGGTAGTCACTGGTATTGGAGTACCTCAAATAACTGCTATTATTAATTGTGCTAAAGCTGCAAAGGAATATGGCATACCGGTTATCGCTGATGGAGGAATTAAATACTCAGGAGATATAACTAAAGCCATAGCTGCAGGAGCCAATATAGTTATGATAGGTTCCTTATTTGCTGGTACTAAAGAAAGCCCAGGAGAAGAAGAATTATATGAAGGTAGAAGATTCAAAGTTTATAGAGGTATGGGCTCAATAGGGGCTATGCAATCTGGCAGCAAGGATAGATATTTTCAAGAAGATACTAAAAAATTAGTACCAGAAGGAGTAGAGGGTAGAGTCCCTTATAGAGGACCTTTAGGAGATGTAGTTTATCAGCTTATTGGTGGTGTAAGGTCTGGAATGGGATATGTAGGAGCTAAAAATATTGAAGAATTACAAGATAAGGCTAGATTTATTAAAATAACAGGTGCTTCCCTTATAGAAAACCATCCACATGATATAAATATTACTAAAGAAGCTCCAAATTATAGTAGAAGATAGGAGGTCTAAAATTGATATTAATTTTAGATTTAGGCGGGAAGTTTAGTAGATTTTTAGGAAGAAGGATAAGAGAATCTAAAGTATATTGTGAAATAGTACCCTATAGCTATTCAATAGAAAGGATTAAAGGTAAAAGACCAGAAGGGATTATCATCTCTGGTGGAGAACCAAATGATGTAGTATCTATAGATAAATTGGATGAAGAAGTATTTAATATGGGGATACCCATTATGTCAATAGGTTATGGAGCAGATATAATGGCCCAGGTTTATGGAGGCAAAGCAACAGAACCTAATAATCATAACTATGATTATGAAACCATTAATGTAGATAGGGAGAGTCTTTTATTTAATGGATTAGAAGATGAGGTATCTCTATGGGTTAATAAAGAATATGTATTCAATACTATTCCCCAAGGCTTCAAACCAATAGCAAAGCAAAATGGAAATCTTGTGGCAGTTGAAAATCAAGAGAAAAAAATCTATGGGGTAAAGTTTCACCCAGAGATAGAAACTTCTCAACAGGGCAAAATTATAATAGATAATTTTTTATTTAAAATATGTACCTGTGATAAGAAATGGGATATGGAAGAATTTATAGAAGAAAGTGTAGATGAAATAAAGAAACAAGTAGGAAACAGGAAAGCATTATGTGCATTATCTGGAGGAGTGGATTCATCTGTAGCAGCAGTATTGGTTCATAAGGCCATTGGGGATAATCTAGTATGTGTTTTTGTTGACCATGGCCTTCTTAGGAAGAATGAAAAAGAACAGGTGGAAAAGGTATTTAGAGATGAGTTTCATATGAACCTAATATCTGTAGATGCAAGGGAAAGATTCTTAAATAAACTTAAAGGTGTTGCAGACCCAGAACAAAAGAGAAAAATTATCGGAGAAGAGTTTATCAGAGTATTTGAAGAAGAACAGAAAAAACTTGAAGGTATAGACTATTTAGTTCAAGGAACCATCTACCCAGATGTTATAGAATCTGGAATGGATGGTAAGGTTACTGTAAAAAGCCACCATAATGTAGGAGGATTACCAGAGGATATAGATTTTGAACTAATAGAGCCTTTAAGACAATTGTTCAAAGATGAAGTTAGAGAAGTAGGTAGACTTCTAGGAATATCAGAAGAAATTGTAAGTAGGCAACCTTTCCCAGGACCAGGACTAGGTGTCAGAGTTCTAGGAGAAATTACAGAGGAAAAACTTGAAATATTAAGGGATGCAGATTATGTATTTAGAGATGAAATCAAAAAAGCAGGCTGGGACAAAAAAATATGGCAATATTTTGCCACACTACCTGATATCAAAACTGTAGGAGTATCCCGTGGTGAAAGGACCTATAACTATACAGTTGGGCTAAGAGCAGTAAATAGCGTAGACGGTATGACAGCTCAATGGATACAGATACCTTTAGACTTACTACAGAAAATATCAACTAGAATCACCGATGAAGTACCTCGTGTAAATAGAGTAGTATACGATATAACAAATAAACCGCCAAGTACGATTGAGTGGGAGTAGTGTGCATACATGAACCTATATAACAAAACACAGAACTATAGGGTTCTTAGATAGTTTTTGCTTCTAAAATGGAGTTATTACTAGAATATAAAAATTTAATCAGGTAATAAACACATAAAAAGGCCCTGAGTCAATTTAATTTGAATCAGGGTTTTGAGTTTTTTAAGAGCTTTTACTTGGTATAGCAATTAATTGTGTCATAATATATTCGCCATAGTTAGTGAGTGTCCAGTATCTATTTTTATCCTTAACACTACGATTTTTTTCACTTTGACATATTAATCCTAGAGCCTTAAATTGTATTTTTATTGTTTGATATCTATTTAGCCCCCTAACCGTTTTGGACAATCACACACGATTATAGTAAAATATAATCAACAGGAGGTTGCCAGAATGAGAAGCAAAAATACAAGATAT
>NZ_PPXX01000026.1 GCF_021655075.1 Clostridium sp. Cult2 | reverse complement strand
CATCTCCCCCTAAAAAGTTATTCATAGGGGTATTATATTTTAAAGGTGGACCAGTTTTCAACTGAAATGGTGGCCTACTTTTAGATTAACATAAACAAGAAAAACATAAAACCTAAAAATGAAATTAAAATAATAGCAAAAATTATAGTGGAAACTTCAAATACTAAAGATAAAGATGCATTACACCTTGTATCTGCTGTATATAATAAATGTGACTATTTTATTACATGCGATGATAAGTTTATAAAAACGATAGAAAAAAATAATGATAAATTAAAAGATATTATTGGAGATATTAGATTATATAATCCTATAGATTTTCTTAGGGAGGAGATGGATATAGATGTTATCGAATGAAAGAGTTAAATATACAGATAAAGAAATATTAGAAAAAGGCTCCAGAGCTTTGATAAAAGGACTTGGATACTCTGGGTTTTTAAGATTTATCCGTCATTTTGAAGGTAGAAGTAAGGAAGATTATTTAGAATTAGAGAAAGAAATTTTTAAAGATATGTCTGTAGACGAAATTTATGATGGCGCAAAAGAATATTGGGAAAACAAAGATTAAAAAAGCCTTTTTTTGAAAGGACTTTTTTAGTAAGATATAGTAATTAAAATAGAATAGAAAATTAGCAATAAAATTATTTGTTACATAGTTGTAGAATTATGTGTAATAATTATCCTAAAGTAGGAGAAATGTAAGATATGGATATTAAGTTAGTTACTCCAAAAGCAGAGGATTATCGTAAAGTTGATAAACTATTATTACAATTACATAATAAACATGCAAGTGATTATCCAACTTTCTATAATGAATTGGACAATTTTAATAGTCAAAAAGAATACAATGAATTTATTAAACAAGAATGTAGGATTATTATTCTTGCTGAACAATCGGAAGAAGTTGTAGGTCTATTATGGGCAGAGGTAAAAGAAAAGTTCCAAAATAGATATATGAAGGCGCGTAAAGAGTTATGGCTTGAAGGGATTGTAGTTAATGATTGTTATAGAAATTTAGGTATAGGTAAACTTCTTATGGAAGAACTAATCGATATAGGAAAAAAGGGTGATTTTGACAGCATAGAATTGATGGTGTGGAATAAGAATAATGAAGCAATAAACCTTTATAAGAAATATTTTGAAAAAAGAGCAACCATCATGACATATCCCTTATAGAATCATATTAATAGACCCCACCTGTGGATGTGGGCATATCCTAGTCTATGCATTTGATGTATTATATGATATTTATTGTAGGAAAGATTGAATAGATAAATTATTAAAATAAGAGGACACTGATTGTCCTCTTATCTTAATGCTACTTCTTTAATTGGACAAGTTTATTAAATAGCTTCTCGTTTTCTTTTATCCTGTTTTCATTTCCTAATACACATAGGTAATCTTCTTTCATAGTCTTATCAATTAGGGGTCCAAAGGATTTTATTTTTTCTAGATTTGTGGTTAAAGCCTCATCCCTTGTTTTTTGCACATCTTCTTGAGTTACCTTTGATATATATCTATTGGTAGCAATTTGGCCTTTCATATGGGGAGTGGTAGCTGGGTCTAATTGGCTTATAGTTCCAATAATATATGAGGTTAACTCTTCTTCATCTATATTTAAACTATTGATATAATCTGCCATATTATCGTAGACTTTAATAGTTCTATCTAGATTAGGATCTCTATAGGAGAAGGTTACTAGATGACCAGTTCTATCCAATAGTATACCTGCACCATAGGCTCCACCTTGAGCCCTTATCATATTGTGAAGATAGTCCCTACTTAATATAGTAGATAAAACTCTCATACTACCATTATAGCTAAATCCTAGTTTTCTAAAATTATATCCTTTTGATACATACTGAACATTAGCTGCTGATAGTATACCTTCATTTAATCTTTCTTCAGTAAAGCTGTATTTTGTTGGTTCAAATTTTTGTTTGTTAAGTTCATCAATTACAATAGGTAAATTATCCTTTACCAATGAAAAATCATCTCTATCCCCTGTAAAGCTAAGGATTAAATTATTTACGTTAAATACCATATTATAAACCTTATTTAGATTAGATAAAATCTCTTCACCATTGTTATCGAAATCCTCAAGTATATCAGATAAAAACCAGTAGAAATCTAATCCCTTTAATCTCTCCATATATTTTTTAGAAGGTGAAAAATAGGAACTAACTCTACTAGCTGCTACTGTATGGCCTACATCGAATATAGACATTTCTATTCTGGATTTCATCTGTTGGAACAATTCTTTAATACGTTTTTTATCTTCAATTTTTGATTGAGTAATCAATTCAGAGATAAGTTTCATCATTTTTACTATGTTATCTCCTATGGCTTTGCCTTTTACAATAAGTTTAGGATAATATAAACTATCCCTATCTTTTTCATCATAACAGGTAGCATCAAAATCTATACCACCAGTATGGATGTATATTTCATTTGATAATTCAGAGTAAGGTCTTTTTTCGGTATCAATTTTACCTAGTAATCCTATCAATAGGTTAATATAGGGGATTAACTCTTCATCTACTATACTAATATCGAAATAAAAATCTACATAGGCGATTTTACTTGTGAATATATTATGGAATAATATAGTGGACTCTTCTTCCTTAATTATTTCTTGAGGTATAACTAAGGCCTTAGGTTCCACATCAGCTATGGATAGCTTAGGTATAGTAGCTTTAGCCTCCTCAGAGTCATCGGTAACTTGCATTTCTTTTAGCTTGTCATTTTCATGAATTAATTTATTAATTTCCTCCGAGCTTAAAGACTTTTTATATTCATCCAAATTTTTCTCTAAAATCCTCTGCTTTTCTTCCCCTAGTCCTTTTTTAGGTTCAATTATTACTAAGGAACTATGGGAATTATTGATAATACGTTCTTTGATGAAATTTTCAAAATAGCCTGTGTCGATATTGGATTTGAGTTTATTTAAAGTTTTATCATATTGCAAATGAGTTAAAGGATCTCCATCATATAGCCAACTATCTAAAGATATCATATTGTATACAATTCCTTTAGTTGGAAACTTGGACGCTTCTCTGAGGTCGTATTCAACTATATTAATACAAGCCTCAATCAATTTTCTATCTATTCCATTTTCAACTAAATTGCTTAATGTATCAAAGATCACCTTTTCAAACTTTTCCTTTTTATCTATAGAAGTGTTTTTAGCAACTATACCAAAGCCAGGTTGCATACCTCCAGAACTAATAGGGAAAATATCTTCTCCTATTCCTTCATCTATTAATGCTTTTTTTAGTGGAGCTGCTTCTGATTCCACTAGTAATTGACTTAGTATACTAGTCATTATATAGGTTTTTGGGTCTGTATTTTCTCCAAGTACAAAATTAAGACTTAAATAACTGCGATTTTCATCATTTTCTTCACTAGAAATAGGATAATAATCTACTATTTCATTTCTTGAGGTAAAAGGTTTTTGAACTTTAATAGTTGAATCTATTTGGGTTTTATCAAAGTTAGATAGATAGTTTTCATCTATATGTTTTAGATGTCCTTCAATATTTCCATTGCCATAAAGATATATATAGCTATTGGATGGATGATAGAATTTCCTATGAAAATCTAAAAAAGCCTCATAACTAAGCTCAGGAATTACATCTGGGTTTCCACCGGAGGAATATTGGTAGCAAGTATCTGGGTATAGGGATTTGCCTATATTTTCTCCTAATATCCTTTCTGGAGAAGAATAGGCTCCTTGCATTTCGTTATAGACTACACCTTTATACCTGATGCTATCTTCTTCGTTAAATATTTCATGGTGCCAACCTTCTTGCATAAATATTTCAGGTATTTCATAAATCTGAGGATAAAATACTGCATCTAAATAGACATCCATTAGGTTGAAAAAGTCTTTTTCATTCCTACTAGCAACGGGATACAAGGTTTTATCGCTGAAGGTCATAGCATTTATAAAGGTTTGTAAAGAGCCCTTCAACATATCCATAAAGGGTTCTTTAGTGGTATATTTTCTAGAACCAGATAAAACACTATGTTCAATAATATGGGGAACTCCTGTACTATCTGAGGGAGGTGTTCTAAAACCTATGGAAAATACTTTATTATCATCATCATTTTCTAAATGCAATAGTTTTGCTCCAGTTTTTTCATGAATGAATATTCTTGCAATGGATTGAATTTCCTTAACTTCAGTTTCTTCTATTAACTTAAATCCATAATAAATATTATCTAATTTAAACATGGCTTCCTCCTTTTAAATTGTATTAATATTCAAAAGAATACTATTAAATAAAAGATATCATTATTCAATAGTTTAATCAACTTTAGTATACTATTTTTTTCCTAATTTTATCCTATAGTATTAGCACTATATTTCAATTATAGATAGATATCCTAATATTATAGAACTATGTTATAATAATATATAAATTATTCATTAAGATAGGAGTTAAAAATGGATATTTATGAAGGATTAAAAAATTATTTTGGATTTGATGAGTTTAAAAAGGGCCAAAAAACTTTAATAGAAGGAACTTTGAAAGGCAGAGATGTACTAGGAGTAATGCCTACTGGTGGCGGTAAGTCCCTTTGTTATCAATTGCCTGCAGTTCTAATGGATGGCATAACAATAGTTATTTCACCTTTGATCTCTCTTATGAAAGACCAAGTAGATTCATTAGAGGAGATGGGAATACCTGCAACCTTTATAAATAGTACTCTTAGTGATAGGGAATTTAATATTAGGTTGCAGGATATAAAGGCAAATAAATATAAAATTTTATATGTGGCACCAGAGCGGTTAAATACATATTTATTTTCAAATTTAGTAAAGAGTATTCATATCTCTATGGTTGCAGTAGATGAAGCCCATTGTATAAGCCAATGGGGTCATGATTTTAGGCCTAGTTATCTTGAAATTCCCAAGTTTATCAATTCCTTAGAAAATAGACCTGTGGTTTCAGCCTACACGGCTACTGCCACTAAGGAGATAGTAGAAGAGATTAAAACCTTATTAGGATTGAAAGACCCTATAGTATCTGTAATAGGTTTTGATAGACCTAATCTGTTTTATCAAGTAGTTAAGGTTAGAGATAAATTTAAATATTTAATGGATTATTTAGAAAAAAATTTTCAAGAGGAATCGGGAATAATCTATTGTGCTACTAGAAGAACAGTAGAATCCTTGACGGAAAAATTAATAGGAAAGGGTATATCTGCTGTAAGTTACCATGGAGGTATGGATTCCAATACTAGACAAAAAAATCAGGATGATTTCATATATAATAAAGTCAGGGTAATCGTTGCTACCAATGCCTTTGGACTAGGCATAGATAAACCAGATATTAGATTTGTAATCCACTACAATATGCCAAAAAACATGGAAGCCTATTATCAAGAGGCAGGTAGAGCAGGTAGAGATGGTGAGCCTAGTGATTGTATACTTTTATACTCTCCTTCTGATATTGTAAAACAGAAGCTATTAATAGAAAGTAGTACCTTTTCATCAAAAAGGGAGACTTTGCTTTATGAAAACCTTCAATATTTAGTAGATTATTGTTATACCAATGACTGTTTAAGAAATAGTATATTATCTTATTTTGGTGAAGAGATAGAAAAGGAGAATTGTAATTATTGTGGCAATTGTTTAAGCCAATCAGAAATGGTGGATATTACTGTAGAAGCTCAGAAGATATTGTCCTGTATATATAGAGTCAGGGAAAGGTTTGGGGTAACTATGGTAGTTCAGGTGCTAAGAGGTTCTAGAAATAAAAGGATTTTAGAATTAGGACTGGACAAGGTTTCTACCTATGGAATTATGAAGGAATATAAAGAGGATGTATTAAAGGAAATAGTCATGACCTTAATATCTATGGATCATATTCATATGACAGCAGATAAGTATCCCATTCTAAAGCTAACTTCTGCTTCTGTTCCTGTACTTAAAGGTGAAGTAAAGGTATATCATAAAAAGGATTTATTAGAATCAAAAATTTCAACAAAGTTAAAAAGAGCAAGTTCAGATTATATTGAGAGCAATTATGATAGAGGTTTATTTGAAAGATTAAGGGAGTTAAGATATAAGATATCTCAAGAAAAAGGATTAGCACCCTTCATGGTATTTCACGATTCAACTTTAAAGGAGATGGCAATATATTTTCCCCGGGATAGAGAATCTATTATGGATATAAAAGGAGTTGGATTAAAGAAATATGAAAGCTATGGGGAAAAGTTTCTCCAAATTATTAAAGACTATTGTGATGAGAAAGGAATAGATAATTCCAAGATAGAAGTAGTACAAACTTCAAGTGAAACAAGGGAAAAGGATGAGGATAGATATCAACTAACCTATGATTGCTATTTAGAAGGATTATCTTTACAAGAAATTGCTGATAAAAGGGAATTCACCGTAAATACAATAATTAAGCATTTGGAGAAATGCCATAAGGGTGGCAAAATAGTCGATTGGTCTAGGTTTATTGATGATTCTGGCAAAGAGGAAAAGGTATTAAAGGCAATAGAGCAGGTAGGTTTAGAAAGGTTGAAACCCATTAAGGAAATATTGCCAGAGGATATAAGTTATGAGGACATTCGGATTATTATAATCAATAATGGATTAAATTATAATAGGTGAAGGATATGAATCCCTCACCTATTATTACTATATAACCTTTTCTTTAGGTAGTATCACTTCTTCTTTTAATTTATCCACTACTTCTTCTAATTCTAGTGGTCTAGAGGCTTTTACTAATATTATGGATTTAGGCTTTATCACTTGTTTCAAATTTTCAATTAATTGAGGTTTATTGTTACAAGAAATTATTCTATCTTTTTCAAATATCAACTTTGCAGTTTTAGCTATATGTTCAGCAAAAGGTCCAATGGTAAATAAATAATCAATTTTATCTGAATCTATTTTACTACCTATTTCTTCATGCATTTCTATTTCATCTTCACCTAATCCTAGCATATCTCCTAATACTGCTATTCTTTGGCTATATTGTTCCATATTATAAAGAGTATCTAAGGCTGCTAGGACACTGGAAGGATTGGATTTATAGGAGTCATTTAATATGGTGAAACCTTCTGCATATACTAACTCATTTCTCATTCCAGTTTTTTCAACATGGTAAAGACCTTCTCTTATGAAATCAAAAGGTATATTAAAATACTTAGCTACTACTATAGCTGCTGTAGCATTATACATATTGTGTTTTCCTAGCATTGGCAGAAATAAATTGTCCATCTTTGGATTTGTTAACATGAAGGATATACCATTTTCATCTACCAATCCTAGTTCGCATTGATAATCGTTATGTTTTTCTACCCCATAGGTTATAATTTTTTGGCAAATCTCTATGTTCTTTATTTCTTTTTTCAATATAGGGTCGTCACCAAAATATACAAATAATCCATCTGGAGATAATTCTTCAAGGATTTCAAGTTTTGCCTTTGCAATATTTTCCTTAGTTTTTAAATCCTCCAAATGAGCTTCTCCAATATTGGTTATAATAGCAACGTCTGGTTTAGCTATGGAAGTAAGTATGGATATTTCACCAAACTTGTCAGTTCCCATTTCAACTACGGATATTTCAGTGTCTTCATCTAAATCTAACAGGGTAAGAGGTGCGCCAATAAGGTTATTTAGATTTCCTTTAGTTTTTTTAGTTTTGTACTTAGTATTTAATATACTAGCTATAATATCCTTGGTAGTGGTTTTACCATTGCTTCCTGTTATTCCAATTACCTTTACATTTAATTGTTTCCTATATTCTTTAGCTAATTGGTGAAGAGCTGTTAATGTATCTTCTATCAAAATAAAGGGGAAGTCTAGTTGAGGTAAAGGCTCATTTTTATCCCAGAATGAGGCTACTGCTCCTTTTTCAATTGCTTGTTCTATAAAATCATGTCCATTAAAGTTTTCACCAGTTAGAGGTATGAACAATTGGCCTTTTTCAATGGTTCTCGAGTCAGTAGAAACTCCTTCTATATAGTCTCCTTCATATTTTTCTATTAACCCAAAACCATTAACCATTTCCTCTACTTCTTTTAATTTACGCCTTATCATTCTTCAACGCTCCTCGTACATAATATGGATTTTTTCTGTTGGTATCTTTCAAAAGCTAATTCTATTAACCATTCAATTAGTTCAGCATAAGTAGTGCCATTAGTGGCTTTCCATAGAACTGGTGTCATACTAAATGCTGTAAAACCTGGCATGGTATTTACTTCATTCACCAATACTTGGTTATCGTCAGTAACGAATATATCTACTCTAGCAAGGCCATAACAATGGAGGGCTTTGAAGGATTCTACAGCCAATTCCCTTACCTTATCAGCTACTGCTGGTTCTAATCTAGCAGGGACTACTGGAATTATTGTTCCATCTAAATATTTTGCATTGTAATCAAAGAAAGGCCTTTCCATGATGAACTCACCAGAGACAGAGGCTTTAGGATAATCATTTCCTACTACAGAGGTTTGCATTTCTCTGCCTACTACTTCTTTTTCTATGATAATTTTATAATCATAGATGAAAGCTTCTTGGAAGGATTCTTTTAGTTCCTCTCTATTTTCAACTCTGGATATTCCAACACTAGAACCGGAGTTAGCAGGTTTAACATAACAAGGATACCCGATTTTTTCTTCTACCTGTTCATATGATTTTTCCTCATCTTCTTTCCATTTATGTAATCTAAGGGAAGTGTATTCTGTTTGAGGTATACCATGTCTAGCAAAAATATCTCTCATTATTACCTTGTCCATTCCTGCTGCTGAAGATAATACTTCATTTCCTACATATGGTACATCTATTAATTCTAAAAGGCCTTGAATAGTACCATCTTCTCCGTTAATTCCATGAATAGCTGGGAATATTATATTTTTTTCATCTTCTTTAAAATCTTTGGCTAAGAATTCTCCTATAGATTTAGCTACCGTATTAGAAGGCTTTACTTGTAGCTGTTTTACATCCTTTATCTCTTCTTCTAACAATCCTAAACAGCACCATATACCTTCTTTTGCAATATATACTGGATATACATTGAATTTATCCCTATTTAGAGCATTTAATATTGCTGATGCAGACTTTAAAGACACTTCGTGTTCTACGGATTTACCTCCATAAAGTACATAAACATTGGTTTTCATATATTTTCTCCTCTCTTTGTATCAAACTATTTATGAAAATTCTCAGTATTAGTCAATATAATAAGTTTACTGCATATATGAAAAATGCTATCACAATAGAACTCAATAATCAATATATATTTGTTTCCATAGGATTGTATCCAAGGATAGATAAGTTAAACAACTGGAAGGCTAAAAACAATACCATTCAAGTATATTATTCTTAGAATCAGGTCTTGCTAAAAGGTTCCTAATATAATAGTAAAAGAGATTTTAATATTAGATATTAGAGTTCTTTTTCAATTGGATTTTTTCTCTATATATTATACAATTAAATGTATAGGAGGGATTAATATGAATAGTAGTACGGAAGTTTCAAAAGCAGCTATTAGGTTGGCGGTATCAACTAGGGAAGAAGAAAAAGCAATAATAGATGAGCTTCAAAATAAGGATATAAAAGGTGCTGCTGTGGATATTGGTGGGGATTTAATCAATTCTATACCAAAGATTATAGAGAGGGCATTGGTAGCTTCAAAGAAAACAGGAATAATAAAGGATGTTCATGTTCATGAAGGAGCAGTAGCTGGTGCTGCTAAAGATGCTATAAGTCAAGTTAACTCTAAAGCATTAGGCCTTAACTTTGGGGGGAAGCTAGGCATAGCTAGATCAGGGGAGCATGTAGTAGTTTGTTTATTTATTAGTATAGGTTTGCTTCATCTAAATGATTTAGCTATAGCCATAGGCCATAGGTCTATTCCCATTGTAGATTAAAAATATTAATAACATTGTTGACATTAATATAAAAACATATTATAATCTAATCATATATTTTTGTAGATAGCCGGGAGGCTAAGGGTAGCAAGGTAGATTAGTAGGGTTTGTAAAACTAAAAATTAATATTAGGAGGATGGTAGCATGGTAGGCAAAAAACACCTAACCAGTCTAAGTAAATGCTTAGGCTTTATTTTGTTATTGATAATAAACGTATCATTAATTGGATGTACTTCTGAAAATTCTCAAGAAATGATTTCCATAGGAATTAGTCAAATTATTGAAAATCCCGTTTTGGATTTAGCCAGGGAAGGATTTACTGATGCTTTGAAGGAAAAAGGCTATGAAGACGGGAAAAATGTTAAAATAGATACTCAGTTTGCTCAAGGGGATATAGCGTTAACCACCACTATAGCACAAAACTTTGTATCCCAGAAAAAAGATATAATCCTTGCAATATCCACCCCGTCAGCCCAATCGGCATTCCAATCTACTAAAGAAATTCCAATATTATTTGCAGCTGTTACAGATCCTGTATCAGCAGGATTAATTCAAAATGTAGATTCTCCAGAAGGGAATATTACTGGAACTACTGATATGGTACCTATAGATAAACAATTTGAATTAGCGAAAACTATCTTTCAAAATGCAAAAAAGGTAGGAGTACCTTATAACACCAGTGAAATAAATTCTCAGGTACAAGTAGAATTGGCTAAGGAAGCTGCTAAATTACAAGGCCTTGAAATAGTTGAAATACCAGTTACTAATTCATCTGAAATAGAGCCAGCCCTTAGTGGCAAAATTAGTGAGGTTGACTTTTTATTCCTCCCATCAGATAATTTAATAGCTTCTAGCATGTCAATAATTACCAAAGTAGCTTTAGACAATAATATAGGTTCTATTGGCGTAGATGAACCTATGGTTAAAAATGGCGCCTTAGCCTGTAAGGGTTTAGATTATTATAAATTAGGATATGAAACAGGACTTATGGCTGTAGAGATTATAGAAGGAAAAGAAATAAAGGATTTACCAGTTTTCAAGCCAACTGATACTGAACTTACCATAAACAAAGATATATTAGATAAATTAGGTATTAGTTTACCAGAAGATATAATAAATGAAGCAGTAATAGTTGGGGGGGAAGACTAGATGAATGGTTTTATATTAGGCATTCTCCAACAGAGTTTGATTTTTTCTATTGCTGTTATGGGCATATATATAACCTATAAAATATTGAAATTTGCTGATTTGTCAGCAGATGGTAGTTTTACATTAGGTGCTAGCGTATCAGCAATACTCATAATAAAAGGGTTTAATCCTTTTATATCCTTGGCATTTTCCATGTTAACAGGCGCTTTAGCTGGTATAGTAACAGGTGTATTAAATGTTAAATTTAAAATACAGGATATACTTTCTAGCATTTTAGTAATGATTGGACTATACTCTATAAATTTGAGAGTAATGGGGATGGCTAACCTTCCTTTATTCAATGAAAAGAGTATATTTACGGATAGGAATATATTGCTAGTTATATTTATTTTTGCTTCTATTTGTGGAATATTTTTTACTTTGTTCTATAAAACTAAGCTAGGATATTTGTTGAAGGGTATAGGAGATAATGAAAATATGATTATTTCCTTAGGTATTAATACAGGTAGTATTAAAATATTTGCTCTTTCCTTGTCTAATGCTTTTATAGCTTTGGCAGGGGGAATACTAGCTCAATACCAAGGATTTAGCGATATAAATATGGGTACTGGAATTATGATTATGGGACTTGCTTCTATAATAATTGGATTTAGCATATTTAGGAATATTAATTTTTCAAATTCTAGCATACTGTGTATATTAGGTACTTTAGTCTATAGAGCTTGCATAGCTCTAAGTTTAAGGGCTGGTTTTAATCCTAGCGATTTAAAACTTATTAGTTCAATTATTGTAATAATCGCTTTATCCATTGGCAACAGCAGAGGGTTATTTCAAAAATATGCTTTAAAGAAAGAAAATACAAAATACCCTTCAAAATTAGAGGAAGTAGGTAGTAGGAATGCTTAATCTAAATAATATTTCAAAAACCTTTAATAGAGGTGGAATAAATGAACAGCAATTATTTAATAATTTTTCTTTAAATATAGAAAAAGGCGATTTTATATCTATCATAGGTAGTAATGGTGCAGGTAAATCTACTCTTTTAAATCTAATTTCCGGGAAAACAGAAGTTGATGAAGGTAGGATTATATTAAATGGAATAGATGTAACGGAAAAAGATGAATATAAGAAATGTAAGAACATATCTAGAATATTCCAAGACCCATCTATGGGCACCAATCCTTCTATGACTATATATGAGAATCTATCTATGGCTAAGAATAAGGGGAAAAGATTCGGATTGACTTTTCTAATAGATAAAAGGGATGAAGAATATTTTAAGGAAACCTTAAAGATTTTAGGTTTAAGCCTAGAAGATAAATTACACACTCCTGTTTCTCAACTATCAGGTGGGCAAAGGCAATCCTTAGCATTAATTATGGCAACCATTGGTAACCCTAATGTTCTATTATTAGATGAACACACAGCAGCTTTAGACCCTAAAACTAGTGAAATAGTTATGAATATTACTGAAAAGGTAGTTGAAGAGAAAGGACTAACTACCATTATGGTTACCCATAATATTGAACATGCAATTAAATATGGAAATAGGCTGATAATGCTCCACTTGGGCGAAAAAGTGATAGATATAGATGGCAATATGAAAAAATCCTTAACAAAGGAAGAGCTATTATCCCTATTTAAAGATATAAGCGATAAGAACTTATTCGGATAAATTAGAGACCAGATTTGGGTCTCTTTTTTATTGCTTTGCAATTGTATTTTTTAGAGGCATCATAGAAATGGGCTTGTTGAACATCACTAATTAAACAACAAATATGTTATTTTTCATGAAAACAGGGTAAATCTACTATACCTATACAAGGTAAGACTATAAATAAACAAGGAGGTTAAGTATATATGAACACTAACTTATATGTGATTATAAATGTCATCATTATAGCAGCTTTAATATATGGTTTATTATCTTTAAAGAAAAAGGGAATTTCTTTTACTATTAGGGTTTTACTCGCTCTAGTATTAGGTATTGTATATGGAGTAGCTCTTCAGTTAATCTTTGGAGCTGGTTCTGAAGTTATAAAACAATCTAATAGCTGGTTTGATGTAGTTGGTACGGGATATATCAGATTACTAAGAATGATTGTAATTCCTCTAATATTTGTGTCCATTGTTAATGCTATAGTTAGCCAGGATTCCAAGAATTTAGGGAAGATGGCAACTCAAATTATTGCAATCCTTTTAATTACTACTGCTATTTCTGCTCTTATAGGTGTAGGGACAGCAAAAGCCTTTAATTTAACATCAGAGGGACTTTTGGTAGGAGAAAAGGAGCAACAGGCTAGTATGGGGTTAGAGGAAAGGTTAGAGGATTTTCAATCTAAACCAATTCAACAACAATTGGTAGAGATAATCCCTATTAATCCCTTTTATGCTATGACTGGTCAAGGAAGTTCTGCAACTTTATCTGTTGTAGCTTTTGCCGTTATAGTAGCATTGGCTACCATAGGAATTAGAAGAACTAAACCTGAGTCAGCTGAAAATTTTATCAACTTAATAAAAACTTTACACGATATTGTAATGAGAATGGTAACTATGATTTTAAGGCTAACCCCTTATGGAGTTTTAGCGTTAATGTCTAGAGTAGTTTCAAGTAGTGATTTTTCAGAAATAGCAAGGTTAATAAAATTTGTTATAGCTTCCTATGTAGCTTTAGCTATTATGTTTGTTATTCATCTAATAATATTGGCAGTATTTGGGCTGAATCCATTAACTTATGTTAGAAAATCCGCTCCAGTTTTAATGTTTGCCTTTACCTCTAGGTCATCAGCTGGAACTTTACCATTGACTATCAACAATCAAATAAGAAATCTTGGGGTATCTGAAGGTCACGCAAATTTATCTGGATCTTTGGGAACTAGTATAGGACAAAATGGATGTGCTGGCATATATCCAGCAATGGTGGCAATAATGATTGCCCCTACAGTGGGTATAAATCCTATGGCACCAGCATTCTTAATAAAGTTGACAATAATAATAGCCTTAGCCTCTTTTGGAATAGCTGGGGTAGGAGGGGGAGCTACTTTTGCTGCTTTAACAGTATTATCAGCCATGGGCCTTCCTGTGGGTCTAGTAGGGCTGTTGATAGCCATTGAACCTTTAATTGATATGGGTAGAACCTTATTAAATGTTAGTGGTTCTATGTTAGCAGGGGTACTTTCTAGCAAATTTATGGGGGAATTGGATGCGGATATATACAATAGCCATGCGGTAGAAGAGGTTTAATTAAATTGTTTCAAGGAGGGATTAAGCATGAAAGTTAAAATGGATAAAAAGGCTGAAAAGTTTATTAAATCCAAAGGAGAACAGGCTATTGAAGTATGGTTAGAGGGTTGCTCTTCTTGAGGACCTAGCGAACCACAACCATCAGTTAGGATGGGAAAACCTGAAAATGTGGAGGAGTTTAACCTTTATAAGGTAGAGGACATTGATGTATATGTTAAATCAAATGTAATTGCAAAAGATGATGAGCTTAGGGTTAAATATACAAAAATTCTATGGAATGAAAGATTAATTGTAGATGGGATGCTATTTTAATAATGGAAAGATAAAATTTTCATAGAATAGGAGAAATATATATGACAAATGATAATATATTTAAGAGAATAAATAGATTATCTAGTTTAATTGGAAATACTCCTTTATTGGAGATTAATTTTAAATATAAAGGTATGAATCGTAAAGTATTTGCCAAAGCAGAGCAATACAACTTAACAGGCAGTATTAAGGATAGGATGGCGTTACACATTATAGATAAAGGATATAGAACTGGTAAACTGAAAGAAGGTTATAGGATAGTAGAGGCAACTAGCGGAAATACAGGGATTTCCTTTTCTGCTATTGGTAGTTCTCTCGGGCATAAAGTCATAATATTCATGCCTAACTGGATGAGCCAGGAGAGGATGAATTTAATAAAAAGTTTTGGAGCAGATATCCAATTAGTTAGTCCAGAAGAAGGTGGATTTTTAGGAAGTATTAAGATGGGAGAACAATTGGCGGAGAAAAATAATGATATATTTTTACCTTCTCAATTTTCAAATGAAGATAATATTGAAGCTCATTATAACACAACAGGACCAGAAATATTAAATCAACTTAAAAAACTTAACCTAGAGGCTGACGGCATAGTTGCAGGAGTAGGGACTGGAGGAACTATTATGGGTATAGGTAAATTTATGAAGGATATAAATCCAAATATTAAGCTATATCCTTTAGAACCTTCTAGCTCTCCTACCTTATCTAGAGGTTATAAGGTAGGGAAACATAGAATCCAGGGAATATCCGACGAGTTTATTCCACCAATTACTAAATTAAATGAATTAGATGATATTATAGATGTCAACGATGGGGATGCTATAATAATGGCTCAAAGATTAGCAGCTGAGATGGGTTTAGGCGTAGGTATTTCTTCTGGGGCTAACTTTTTAGGTGCCATAAAGGTACAGGAAATTTTGGGACCTGAGAAGATTATTGTTACAGTTTTTCCAGATGATAATAAAAAATATCTAAGTACAGATTTGATGAAAGAAGAACCAATAAAGGAAGATTATATCTCACCCCATGTTGAATTATTGAATATTATTGCTCATAAATGAGTCGGGATAACCCGACTCATTTATATTGGAAAATAATAAATCAATAAAGTATAATAGTATTAAGACTAATCTCCTATTTTTAGATGAAAAGCAAGTAGTTCAAAAAGGTGGCATAACAATGAATATCATAAAGATTAGAAAATTTGTAAAGTATATATTGAGATTCTACATTATCTATGCATTTATATTTGGAGTATTACTCTTTGGGCTCTATAATCCTGCATCAACGGAAGAACTGGAAGATGATTCTATCGAAGTCTTTCATGGCCAAGAGTTGAGTCAGGATAGGGTTGTTCTTATGGAAGAAAGGAATGATTCAGGGGTTAGTCGGGTAAATCTAATTGAAAATGCAGAAAAAACTTTAGATATTGCCTATTATACACTCCATGATGGAGTTTCCACGGATATTTTTTTTAGTAGTATTATAGAAGCGGCAGATAGAGGGATAAAAGTTCGTATTTTGCTTGATGGTATTTTTCACAATTTAAACGGAAATTTACGCGGAATAAGATATATTTTTTCAGCTCATCCCAATATAGAACTTAGATTTTATGAACCCTTAAATTTAATTAAACCATGGACGTGGAATAACAGACTTCATGATAAGTTTATTATAGTGGATGAGAAATATGCCATTATAGGTGGAAGAAATATTGGTGATAAATATTTTATAGGTGATGAGACTGATGACCATATTGTCTACGATAGGGATGTAGTAATTATAAATACAGATGAAGGCAATGTTTCTAATAGCGTTATTTCTGAATTTAAGGATTATTTTAACCATCTATGGGACCATGATTATTCGAAGAGTCCAGTCAATAGGCTAACCAATATGGACAAAAGGAAAGGTGAAGAAAAATACCAATACTTAGTCAACCGGGTAGAAAAACTGGAAAAGACCCATCCAGAAATATTTAATAATTCTATTGATTGGATAGAAGAATCTGTACCAGTTAATAAAATATCCCTCATATACAATCCAATAGAACGTCTAAATAAGGAACCCTGGTGTTGGTACTATATTACCAACCTAGCCAATAATGCAGAGGAATCAATATATGTCCAAAGCCCTTATATTATTCCTACGAAGGATATGCTCAATATTCTCCATGTAGAAAATATTTCTGTAGATAGGGAACAGATAAATATACTAACTAATTCCATTCATTCCAGCCCTAATCCATTTGCTATCTCTGGCTATATGAATAATAGAAAAAGGGTGGTGGATTTTGTAGCTAATGTATATGAGTTTCAAGGTCCTGGTTCCATACATGCTAAATCCTATATATTTGACAATAGGATTAGTGCTGTAGGTTCCTTTAATTTTGATTCAAGGTCTGCCTTTCTTAGTACTGAGTCCATGGTCATAATTGATAGTAAAGATTTTGCTAAGCACCTTGAAGAAGAAATGGACAAGTATATTAGTAATAGCTTAATAATAGGGGAAGATTATTCTTATTTACCTGATTCAGTGGTAGAAGAAGGAGAAATACCTCTATTAAAATTAATTGTGGTAAGGGTTTTATCTGTAGTTGTCTATCTATTCCAATTTATGTTATAAAAGGCTTATAAAAAATTAGCCAAGTGAGAACCTTTCTTTAGATTGCAAAAGTAGGCTTAAAACTAAGCCTACTTTCTAACATACTGTTATTTAGCTTTTCCTGTTTCTTTAATATTAGTATTTGTGTTTTCTATATTTTTTTCAACCATATTACAAGTGCCTTGGAAAAAAGCATTTTCATCAACAATAAGATTTGATATTTCTGCATCACCTATTAGTTTCCCTGTAGAATGAAGGGTTAAATTTCCTTTGGATTTAATATTACCCTTCACATTTCCAGCTATAGAAATATGATAACAATATATATTACCTTCTACTTTTCCCGATTCACCAATAATAACATCACCTTTGTAATCAATGTCCCCTTCTATTATACCATCTACTCTTAAGTTGCCTTCACCTTGAACTTTACCAATTAACTTAATCTTCTCACCAATTAATGAATCAATTTCCATTGGTTTTTCAACCTTCTTACCAAACACTGATTTTCCCCCTTACCTCTTATTTAAGAACAGTTAACGGGTCTATAGCCTTTCCATTTTTATGTATTTCAAAATGGAGATGTGAGCCAGTACTTCTCCCAGTGCTTCCCATCTTTGATATAATTTGACCTTTCTCTACTGCCTTGCCTTTATCAACGAGCAATTTACTATTATGTCCATATACGGTTTTATATCCATTGCCATGGTCAATTATTATGGTTCTACCCAAGCCAGCTTTATAACCTGAAAACACTACTTCTCCCTTGCCAGCAGCCCAAATATCAGCACCTGTTGAATTAGCTATATCGATACCATGATGAAATCTAAACCCTCTCCCAAAA
This sequence comes from Clostridium sp. Cult2, assembly GCF_021655075.1. Classification (GTDB taxonomy): domain Bacteria; phylum Bacillota; class Clostridia; order Tissierellales; family Tepidimicrobiaceae; genus Schnuerera. Next base: position 7,458 of record NZ_PPXX01000026.1, on the reverse strand, counting down.
GGATTTCTTCTATTACCAAAAACAGAAGTTAGTCTTCCTCTTGTAGGCCACAAATCAGGTACTGTTTCTAGATATTCAAATCTTTTTTCCAAATCATCAATAAAAATTTGTAATTCTTTTTCTTTATTGTCTAATACTTCTTTTAATACCTGAATTTCATTTATAGGTTCTAAAGCTTCAAGATTAATTCCATTGCCTATTCTACCACCCCTAGAGGAACTTTTTAAACCAGCAATTTTTTCTAATTGTCTCTGCAATTTTTCTATTTCAATTAATTTGTCTTCAACTTCGTTTGCTTTGGCATATAATTCTTTATTTTGAGATTTTAGTTTGGATAGTTCTATTTCCTTTTTTCTATTTTCTTCTTCTAGATAGTTTATTTCAGATACTCTGTTATCATATTCTTTTTCTAAATTTGTGCGAGATGAATAGATATTGTTAAAAATTAAAAATGTTATAATTAAAACTGCGGATAAAGATATGATTGAAGCTTTGGGCAACCACCGTGGAATCGTTAACCTTCTTACTTTTTCCGTATGGGGGATTATCATAATACAGATTTTTGAATCTTTCTTCCTCCCCATATTTGTTCCTCGACCTCTTTCTAGCAATACTTAATTCTTTCATAATATACTATTCTACATAAATTGTAAAAATCCTTTTATTATTTTAAATAATTTAATATTACCAGCTCTAATACTTTATTTAATATATACATAAGTGGAATACCGAGGGAAAACTTAGCTTTACTAACCTTATGTTTAAAAACAATCATTCCCAATAGTGCACCAGCAGACCCACCTAATAGGGCTAAAATCATTAAACTTAATTCACTAATCCTCCAATCATTTTTCTTTGATTTAGATTTATCTAATCCAAAGGCTAAAAAGGATACAATATTTATTATTAGAATGTAGATTAAAAAGCTAACTTCCTTAGCATTGAAATTTGATAATATATTCATATTAAACCTACCTTTCCTAGAGAATGAAATCCATATAAAATCTCTAAATTAATATGCTTAGTATTATAATATCTTTAACACTATGCTAATTCAACATAATGTTTTGCCTTACTAAAGAAAAACCATAGTATTTATGGTTTTCAAATTTATGGGTGTAGATATAGAATGAATTACTCTAGAAGGGTGGTTTAATATGAATAAATTTAAGGTAGGTTTTCAATCTCCTTAGGAGATTTATCAAGTATATCTAAAAAAACATCTACTATATTTGGATCTAATTTCATTCCCTTATTGTTTAATACTTCTCGAATAGCTTCAATTTGATTTATTGTTTTCCCGTGAGGGTTGCTATGGAGAATAGAATCATAATAGCTTGTAACTGCTAATATCCTAGATAACAGAGGAATCTCTTCTCCCTTCAATCTTTGAGGATATCCTGTACCATCCCATCTTTCATTGGTTGATAATATTAAATTAGCTATATGGGATAGTTCGGGAATAGATTTTGCAATTCTATAACCAATTTCTGGGAATTTCTTAAATTCAGTTAATCCATCATTATTCAAAATCTCAGATTTTTTCAATATTGGCTCTTTAACTCCAATTTTACCTATATATTGAAAAATGGCTAGCATTTCTAAATCATCTATTTCATTTTTAGTTAATCCAAGTTTTAAGGCAATATTCTTACTATAAAATCTAATTCTATTTATGTGGTCCACAGTTTTTAAATTTCTATCAAAAAGACTCTTTTTAAGGGCTTCTATTATGTCGTTTCTTACCTTTTTACCCTCTAATAGTTTTTTGCTATACATTAATTCTTCTGCTTCTTTAATTATGGAAGATATTTGTTTGCTAGGTTCATCCTTAGTGGCAAGGCCTAGTGAAATATTAATAAAGGATGCTAGATTATCTGAATTGATAATATTGTTTTTAATCCTTTCACATATTAAATGACCAATTTCCTTTGAGGTCTTAGGCAATAATATAATAAACTCATCTCCCCCCCATCGAGCTATAATATCCTGGCTACGACAAGAAAGTTTAAGAACATCTGCAACGGATTTCAACAATTTATCTCCTGACTCATGACCAAAAACATCATTTGTAATCTTTAACCCATTAACATCTCCCATAATAATAGATATAGGTAAGTTTCTTTCGTTATCTAATCTTTTCAATTCTTCTTCAAAAAAAGCCCTATTATATAGACCTGTAAGATTATCATGATAACTTAAGTATAGTATTTCTTTTTCTTTTTCAATTTCTTTAGTTATATCTCTAAAAACTATAATGATACCTAGAATATGATTGTTTCTGTCTTTAATTGGAGAAGCTTTACCAGATATAAATAGGTTTTTTCCATCTATAGTTTTCAGTAGGGTATTTTTAGGAAATTCTATGGTGCTTCCTGTATATATCACCTGTTTTATTAAGTTTTGAGAATTAATTTTTGATTTATTATCACCTATATTAAAGATAGTTGAAAGATGTGTGTTCATAGGTATATTAACTTTCCCGATGAGTTTTTTCCCAATATCATTAATCATGGAGATTTTAGCATATTCATCAGTAACAATTACACCTTCAGCAATTGAATGAAGAGTAATTCTTAGTTTTTCTTTTTCGGTGTTGAGCATTATTTCTGAATTTACTTCTCTTGTGATATCGCTAAGTTGGGTAACAAAATAGCCTTTTTGTGGTGAGTATACATTCACTTTAAACCACTTATTTAATATATTGGAAAACTGATTAAATTCTTCAACTTTATTATTTAAAGCTACTTCACCATAAAACTTTATCCAATTGAAGTTATCTAATTCTATATTAGGCATTACCTCTGTCATTCTTTTCCCTATTACATTCTCAGTAAATCCCATTATTCTCATAAATGGAGGATTTACTTCAATATATTCTGCGTCATATGGATTTCCTCTATCATCTAATATTATTTTACGATTAGCATATCCTAGAGGAGAATGATTAATAATTGATTTATATAAATCTATATTTTTCATAACAATCCCTTCCTATAATATATAAAAATTAATATAAAGTAATATATAGATACCCTTTTCTATTGACATAAATTAACTATTTAATTTTTAACAAACAAATTATTCATTTTCTAGATATTTTCCTTGCAAAAAAGCCATATTATATATATACTTAACAAGTTAGATAAAAAAGGAAGGATGTAGTAAAATTAATGGATAAATTAAAATTTGAAGAGATTAATCTTTCAAAAGAGATTCAAAAAGCAGTTTCAGATATGGGGTTTGAGGAGATGTCTCCTATCCAATCTCAAGCAATACCTTATATACTTGAAGGCAAGGATGTAATCGGGCAAGCACAAACTGGAACTGGCAAAACTGCTGCTTTTGGCATACCCATCATTGAAAAATGCGATGGAAAAGATAGAGGGATACAAGCTATGGTATTGTGTCCTACTAGAGAACTATCTATACAAGTGGCAGAAGAGATTAGGAGATTAGCCAAGTATAAAAAAGACATTTTTGTCCTACCTGTATATGGAGGACAGCCTATTGACAGACAGATAAAGGCCCTTAAAAAAGGTGTTCAGATAGTAGTAGGAACTCCAGGCAGGATAATAGACCATATTAGAAGAAAAACATTAAAGTTAGGAAATATAAAGATGTTAGTATTAGATGAAGCAGATGAAATGTTCGATATGGGATTTAGAGATGATATTGAGCTAATAATAAATCATATACCAGAGGAAAGGCAGACCATCTTCTTTTCCGCTACTATGCCTAAAGAAATAGTAGACTTTGCTAAAAGATATCAGACCAATCCTAAAACAATTAGGGTAGTCCACAAAGAATTAACGGTACCAAGAGTTGAACAGTATTATTTTGAATTAAAGGAACATATGAAGACTGAAATATTATCTAGGCTTATAGATATATATAATCCAAGGCTGTCCATAGTATTCTGTAATACTAAGAAGAAGGTTGATGAGTTATCTATTGAATTACAAGGTAGAGGGTATTTTGTTGATGGACTTCATGGTGATTTAAAACAATCTCAAAGGGATAGGGTCATGTCCAAGTTTAGGTCAGGGAATATAGATATTTTAGTGGCTACAGATGTGGCAGCTAGAGGTTTAGATGTAGACGATGTAGATATAGTATTTAACTATGATATACCTCAAGACGAAGAATATTATGTCCATAGGATTGGTAGAACTGCTAGAGCAGGTAGAGAGGGAATAGCTCTTAGTTTCGTAGGAGGAAGAGATAGACATAGGATTAAGGATATTGAAAGGTATACAAAGACAAAGATAGCCAGGAAGGATTTGCCTACACTGAAAGATATGGAAGAAAGACAAAGTGATATATTGTTAGAGAAGATTAAAGAAGAAATAGATAAGGGACAGTTAGGCAGATATGAGGAAATGCTTAACCAATTACTAGAAGAAGATTATAATTCTTTTGACATAGCTGCAGCCCTACTAAAATTTTATTTGACAAACAATAAATTAGATGGACATAGGGAATTAGATGCAGTAGATTATGGTACAAATGGTATAAGTACAATTGCAAAAATATATATAAATACTGGCAAGAGAAAAGGAGTAAGCCCAAGACATATATTAGGAGCCCTATTAAATGAAACGGGAATACCTAGAAAAACTGTCGGAGACATAGATATGTATGACAAATTTACTTTTGTTGAAATTCCAGAAGAATATGTCCATCAGGTAATAAAAGGTTTGAACAATAAGAGAATAAAAGGGATTAAAGTAAAGGTTGAGTTAGCTAATACAAAATCCTAATAGGTTTAAAAGCGACAAAGAAAAATTTAGTTCTTAAGTCGCTTTTTATTTTTAATAGTACCAATAAAATAAGGAATATAATACAATATATATAACAAAAGGATAATTTTAGAGCTAATCTAACAAAAGAATATAAAAAGGCAAAGTATTGAAGCGATATAATACGATATATAGAATAATACATTATAGGTTCTTTAATTACTTAAATAGGGATTGGTTTTTATGAAAAAGAAGATTATAGGAGTTGGGATTTTTGTCCTAATTGCCATCATAATTTTATTATCAATAAATAAATATATTAAATTATCAAAAGAACCAGTAGATGTTAAAGATAAGATTAAACTAAGAATTGCAGGAGATAATAATTTTAAACCTTATGAATATGTAAATGAAAAAGGGGAATATGAAGGGTTTAATATTGATATTATGAGAGCTATAGAAGAAGCCATGGATATAGAAATTCAGTTAATACCCATGAGATGGGCAGATGCAGTAGCTGCTTTAGAGAATGGAGAAATAGATGGTATTCAAGGTATGTCTAAGACTGAAGAAAGAAATAAGAAATATATTTTTACTCAATCGACTGTTATTAACTCTCATGCAATTTTTATAATGAAGGATACGGAAAATATAGATGGAATTGAAGATTTAGAGGGTTTAAGAGTAGCTTATCAAGAAAGAGATGTTCAAGAAGAGAGGATTAAAGAGATACCCAATATTATTTTTATACCACGCTATAGTCAAATAGAAGGTATTCAAGCACTATTGAATGGAGAAGCGGATGCTTTTATTGGAAATAAGACAACTGCCATATATTATCTTAATAATATTAGAAGGTCTAATAAGGTAAAGATTGTAGGCCAACCCCTTGGAGAAACAGCCTACGGGCCTGCTACATTACCTCAAAACAAATTGATCTACAGGATATTAGAAGAAGGATTTACTCGGATAAAAAAAGATGGAACTTATGACAAGATATATAAAAAATGGTTTGGAGATCAATTGTCCTATGGACATTTTATATTTAGAAATTATATGAAGTATATAATAATAGGGATTGGAAGTATTAGTATAATATTATTGTTATTATTCATATGGAACAAAAAACTTCAACAAGAAGTGTCTAAAAGGACTAGTGAATTAGAAATTGCCAATAAGGATTTAATAGCCCATCAAGAAAGAATATATGATTTAGCTTATTTTGATTCTATTACTAATCTTCCCAATAGAGTGTTTTTCATAGAAGAATTGGAAGAATCTCTCCACCATTTATCTGAAGATGAAAAGCTGGCTGTATTACAATTAGATTTGGATAGATTTAAATACATTAATGATAATTTAGGACATGACATAGGAGATAAGGTATTAAGATTATTGGGAATAAGATTAAGCAAATTAATTCATGAAGATGATTTAATAGCTCGAGGTGTAGGAGATGAATATTTAGTATTATTAAAAAATATTAAGGATTTCTCAAGAATATATATAGTTGTCAATAGTATTATTGAAGATTTCAAAAAACATATTACCTATAGGGATTATGAGTTATATTTGACTACTAGTATAGGAATTGCAATATATCCAGAAGCAGGGAAAGACAGTATTTCCCTTATGAAAAATGCAGAAATTGCATTATATGAAGCTAAGGAAATGGGTGGAAATAGCTATTTTAAATATAATGAACAAATTGGGAAAAGGGGATATGATAATTTAACTACATTAAACCAATTGAGACAAGCTGTAACCAATGAAGAATTTGTTTTATATTATCAGCCCAAAATAGCTCTTAATACTAGGGAAATAATAGGTATGGAAGGGTTAATTCGCTGGCAAAATCCGAAAAGAGGGTTAGTATATCCTGATGAATTCATACCTTTAGCAGAAGAAACAGGACTTATATTTTCTATTGGTGAATGGGTTTTAAGAGAAGCTTGCAGACAGAATAAGGAATGGATTGATAAAGGTTATAGACCTAGACAGGTTTCTATAAACATTTCAGCCAGACAATTTCAATATTATAATTTTTTAGATATGGTGTCTAGGGCATTGAAGGAAACAGGCTTAGAACCAAGATATTTAGGGTTAGAGATAACTGAAACTACTGCTGTATCTGATATTAAATATACAATTAATGTATTAAACCGACTAAAAGAATTAGGGGTATTTGTAATAATGGATGATTTTGGTACAGGCTATTCCAATTTAAGTTATTTAGGTGAAATGAATGTAGATGAGTTAAAAATCGATAGAAGTTTTATTTGGGATTTGGAAATCAATGAAAAAAACAGAGCAATTTCTAAAACCATAATACTCCTTGCTAAACAGTTTAATATATTGGTTACAGCCGAAGGAATAGAATCAGAAAAACAAGTAAATATTTTGAAGGAGCTGGGTTCTGATACGGGTCAGGGATATTATTTTAGCAAACCCATTCCTGCTAAAGAATTGGAAAAAATTCTATAAATAAAGAGGTCAGATAAACTTTTAAATTATCTGACCTCTAATTATTTTAATAAAGATTTTAAATTTTGACCTAGGTCAAAGTAATGATTGGTAATATTTTTTATAATAAAGACACAGAATAAAAAAAGATTAAAAAATAAGACCAGCTAATTAAAGTCAATAGATTTTAGCAAAATAATATTAAATATTTTTTGAAAAACTAATAATAAAAAAATGCACACCTAATAAACCA
>NZ_PPXX01000025.1 GCF_021655075.1 Clostridium sp. Cult2 | reverse complement strand
TATTTCTTAAAACTTCCTTTGGTAAAGTTGCCATAAAAAATTCTCCTTTCTGGTTTTGGTCTTATTTAGATTCTTGCCAGAAAAGAGAATTTTATTTCCCAAAAGCACAAATTATTTTACACTACCAATTTGGGTTAACTGGAGGATTATGTTTTACAGGTGTACTTATCATCATAGCAGCTTATTTCACTAATTGGAATGGTATAACTATTTCTACAATTATTATTCCAATGGCTATGGGAGGTCAAAATGCTGCTACAAGCTTAACACCAATTAATCGTACCACTCATTTAACTGGTCCAGCTACAGATATTGGAATAAACATTGCTAAAGGTAACTGGAACACTGTTAAATTTTGGCTTTTGCGTTGGATTGGATTTCCCTTAGGTTCAATTATTGGTTTTAATTTAGTACATATGGTTAATAGAAATGTAATAAATATCTCTACAACGTTAGTTTATCCAGCTTTAATTATTATTTTCACTGGTATTATTCAAAGGGTAATATTGAATATTCCTCTTTTAAGCGAATTGCAAAAAAGTAAAGTACGCTAAAAATGGGACATCGGGTAAGCTAAAAATGGGACATCGGGGACGGTTCTCCTTGTCCCAAAATTATTTTCAAAAAAACATTCACACTAATGAAAAAATATCATAATAATGTATTACAGAAAAGGGGAAGTTTATATGAGTATGCCTACAATACCAGATATTAAACCTAAAATTGAAATTACTCTAGAGGAAACTATTAAATTATTACTTGCATCTATTGCCCTTGAAGAGTTAAGTCTTGCCCATATTATGAATGCTGAAGCAGAAAAACTTCAGGAATTCATAAAATCTTCAGGTCATGGCAAAATGCATGACATACTATCGATAAACAAAAGTGTTGATAAAACATTAAAAAATGTCATTAAAAAGGAAATATTATTAGAATTTAAATTCGATAATATTCTTGAATTAATGGATAAAAACCATAAAGATTGTAAAGATTGCTAGTTGATTTCTATGTTAAAAAGACCTTGTTGTTCACAACAAGGCCTTTTTAAAATGAATTGAATTAGTAATTTAGAATATAAGGGACTATATTAATAGGTTTTTTAATGGAGTGTGAAGCTATGAGTAATAAAAAGTTAATTGGCGAGCAATTAATAAAAACTACTATTAATTTTGAAGAGGCCTTAGTTGAAATACTTAAAGTAGAAGTAAAAAGGATTAAAAAATTGTCTAAAACCCATATTGATAGTGAGGAATTTAAAAAAACCAATAGATTGATTAATAATATAGTTATGGCCTTTATGTTAACAGATGAACGGATAAAAATGGGAGTAGAGTTATATATGGACAATGATGAAACCTATGATTAATCAAGAAATTTGAAAATTAATATTATTATGGATAAAAAACCACAAACCTAAATATATAGGCTTGTGGTTACGATTATTCATAACTATATATTAACTTATCATATTCTTTATTATATCTAATACTTTCAATTTCCAAGCTTAATTTTTCTCCTGTTCCCCTAAATTCAATAGTCCTAGTATGTTTTGTTTTTTCATAATCACCTGGGATTGTTTTTTCTGGTTTTACTTTTTCCCCATCTATATCTAATAATACTTTACTCAATGTTAAGTTTTCATCTGTAGTAATATTAATATAGGTATTCCCTTCAGATTCATAGATCTTGTTGATAATTATATCCTGTTCAAGGATATTGATGTTCTTTCTAATATCACCTTTGTTAAGTTCTACTACTTTATTAACATCATAGTTGCCATCAAAGGAATCATCTTTTTTCAATTTGTGTATATTCTCATATAGGATGACTATCATATCTTGAATTACATCTAGTGCATCCTCTTCGTTTTTCATATATATATAGGCTAATTTATAGTAATCATTTTTTTGATTCATAACAAGCTGTAGCAATGCTTCCTTGTCACCCTTTTTTGCTCGTTTAATTAATGATTTTATTTCCACCTTCTCACCCCTATCTATATATAAGAGTATTGTATCACTCAAAAGGTTCATTTATTTTATATTTACCATAAATAATAATAAAAGCCCTGTAAAACTACAGAGCTTGATTTATATTATATATTTAGGCATATGGTATGTTATTTCAACTTCAATTTTTATCCATTAAAAATGATATTAAAGGTTTTATAGTATTTTTATCCGTAAAATCTACTTTTCCCCCATATGTAGCTAACAATTCCTTGTCATCATCGGATAATTCATTAGTATCCTTCCTAGAAATCATAGTTTTAAGCATTGCCATCATAGATTTATGTACAATTCCTAATTTCTTATAATCAATACCACCTCTTAAATGGAAAAATTTTATATTCTCTCTCATTTCTTCTGATGGAAAGTTTTTTTTAATAATTGGAGTAAAGATTTCCTCATCATCTGTAGAGGCCAATCCCACTGTAAAAACTACTATTCTTTTATCTTTTAGAAGATTATAGTTTTTGGTTATAATAGGCACTCCAGCAATTCCACTTGCATATAGTCCGCCGCCATAGATAATAGTATGGTATTCCATTAATTTATTAATATCTACCTGAGAACACTCATATAAATCTGCTCTTGCTTCTTCAGCTATCCACTGAGCATATTTTTTAGTACTGCCATATTTGGACCTATATACTACTGCTATTTTATCCATATTAACTATCCTTTCTTTATTTTATTGACTTAAGGCATTTTCTACTGCCTTTACAGGCGAAAGTGTATATTCTCCTGTATAGGATCCATCTTCTATATTAGATAAATCTACAAAAGAAATAACCACCTGATTGGCTTCCTTAACTATATTACCACTTATAATCTGCCACCCTACCCCTATTATCCCAGTGACCGCTAGTATAATTATCAGAATTAAGACCTTCTTACTCATAGGATTAATAAGACAAGAGAACCGTCCCCATTGTCCCATTTATTTGGGATTCACCTATAACTTTTATCCCATTTTCAATCAATAATTCTGCAGTGACTCCATTACCATTTATGACTGTACCAGAAAATGTTCCATCATAAATTTCTCCATATCCACAGGAAGGACTTCGTTCTTTTAAAATTGCCAATTTACAGTCGTAGAATTTAGCAAGTTTCAATACCTCATTAGCTCCTTTTTGATAATTTTTAGTTACATCTTCACCATTTTTAGTAATTACCCTATCCCCTATTATTTCTGCAGGATTTCTTGGGGTTTTTAATCCACCAAATATTTCAGGGCATACGGGAATTAAGTGGTATTTATCTTTTAATGCATGGAGTTTTTCAATAAAAAATCCTGTTCCATCATATCTACAGTCAATTCCTAATAAACAAGCACTTATTAATATGTTCATTTTCGCTTATCTCCTCTTCCATAGTTTAGTATTTTAAATTAATCCTTGGTTTAGATAATAGGATAATGAGTATGACCTGTTTCATTAAAATATAAATTTGGAAACTCCATCTCTATTGTCAAATAATAAACTATATATAATTCCACCTAAGATTAAACAAAATAAAGTAAAAATAAATCTTTTAACCTTTCTCTTCTGCAATTTATCTTCCATTTTCATCCCCCTCATATATAAAAATATCTTCTATACTCATTCCAAAGAAACGGGCTATTTTAAATGCCAGAAGGATTGAAGGATTATATCGGCCATTTTCTAAGGAACTAATAGTCTGCCTAGAGACTTCAAGTGTCTCTGCCAATTCCTCTTGACTAAGGCCTTTTGATATACGAATCTCTCTTAAACGATTTTTCATATAATTAGATCACCTCTGTGCGTAAAGGTCACTTTACATATATAATATTACTTTTTATAGTTTTTGTCAAGTAAGCTTTACGTCCTATAGTTTCTTCCAAACGTAGTGAAATGATGTATTTGATTATCATTCAATTTTCCCTCTAATATTCACAGCTAAAGACCTTAAAGATGAAAATCCACTAATAGGGTCATTTAATAAATCTGAAGTTATTAAGTTCACATTTTTATCCTTCCAACCATGGCTAATTTGTATAACTCCAGGCAATATATCCTCTTTACCAACAATTCTAACAGGAATTTCTATACTCCCTATTTCGCTAGTTACAATTACAATATCCCCATTCTTAACCCCTAGTTTCTCTCCATCTGTTGGATGTATTTCAACCTCTGGGCATGTTTTATCCTTTATATAAATAGGCATGGTATCGTTTCTTGAATGAACATGGTGCACTTTTCTTGCACCAGTAATCAATATATAAGGGTAATCCTTATTTGATATATCTTTGTAGGAAGGTGATTTAAACTCAGGAAGCTCACTATATCCAAAATTCTTTAAAGTTTTCGATACAAGTTCTACTTTTCCTGATGGGGTATTGAATGGTTTCTTTTCATATTTTTTGTATTTTATATTCCCATATTGAATTCCGATTTTGGATTCTTGTAATTCTTTGTAGGATATTCCTCTTTTTTCTAAAAGCCATGAATTCAATTCTTCTTCGCTATTCCAAGGGAAATATCCTTTAATTCCAACTCTTTTCGATAAACTCTCCAAAAATCCATATTCATCTTGGCAATCCTTATACTCAAATATTTTCTTTCTAAGACCTACTCTATTAATATTTGAATGGAGTACAATTTCATTTCTTTCAAAAAACGAAGCTGCTGGGAGTATATAGTCTGCCAACTTTGCAGTTTCTGTCATAAACAAGTCTCTTACTACTAACAATTCTAAACTCTCTAGAGCTTTTTTAACTTTTATAGAATTAGGATTTGTCACTGCTGGGTTTGCTGCAGTAATAATCATCCCCTTAATAAAATATGGATCTCCCTTTAGAATTGCCTCCATTCCCATCATTGTATTACATTCTTGACGAAATTTATAAATCACTGGAAACTCCCTTGTTCCAATAGGTTGAATTTCTTTGAGAGGTAGTTCATCGTATAAAGTTAAGGAAGGTAAACCTGGCCCATCTACCATTATTTCTCCCCCTGGTTTATCTATACATCCACATATTGCTCCAATTGAGGCAATTGCTCTAATGCTATTCACTCCATTTTCATGATGTTCAATCCCATTTCCTATATGGTTTATAACCTTTGGAGAATTATAAAAAATATCATAGGCTAGAGTAAACTGAGCCTCTTTAGATATGCCAGTTATACTTTCAACATAATCAGGATTAAAAATTTTAGAGTACTCTTTTAGCTTATTAAAGCCTATAGTATATCCCTCAACAAACTCCTTATCATACCAATTATTTTCAATAATGATATTTATGATGCCTAATGCAAAAGCACCATCTGTTCCTGGCTTTATCTTGATATGCAAATCAGCCTCTAGAGCAGTTTTAGTCTTTCTTGGATCAATAACAACCACCTTAGCTCCATTTCGTCTTGCCTTTCTAATATCTGCAGCCATATTTATATGAGTGTATATAGGGTTCGTTCCCCAGATAATTATATATTTAGAATTGATAAAATCTCCTATTGGCTTTGCTCCTTCCACTAAGGCATATCCTATATAGGTTGAAGCAAAACACAAGGAATCACAAGAAAAATAATTTGGTGTTCCATAAGCATGACAAAACCTTCTGATATACTGTTCTTGCTGCCCGAATCCTATAGCTTCTCCCTTCCAAAAGCCTATGGATTTAGAACCATATTTTCCCTTTAAATTGCTCATTTTTTGTGTAATTTCGTCTAAAGCTTTAGTTAAGGATATTTCTTCCCATCCATTACAAGTTTTCTTTAATGGCTTTTTTATTCTATCTGGTGAATATGCCCAGTCTATTGCAGCCTTGCCTTTAATACATATTCTACCTTCATTCCAGGGATGGTCTTTATTTCCTTTAATATCTACCATTTTTCCATCTTCTACATGCACGTCTATACAACATTCTTCTAAGCACATACGACAATACGTAGTTATTATTTCCTTCATTTCGTTTCTCCTTTCAACGACTTGAGGGAATCATATTAATATGATTCCCTCACTTATATTATTTATCTTCTTCTAACCATGTATTCCAGAAGAAAGGTTGACAACCATTGTCATAGTTCTTAAGATTTTTATTTAAAACATGTAATCTACTATAGTCTACAGTATTGATATATGGTACAGTTTCCCATGTGTAGTTATAAAATTCCTTTACAATTTCAAATCTCTTTTCAAAATCTGTTTCTTTCATCATTCTACTAAAGATATCATCCATTTTCTTTGAATATTCGTCGTCCCAGTTAGATATCCATTTGTTTGTTCCAGTCCATCCAGCTTGTACTTGTGGATCTGGAACTGATTTGTAGAAGTAAGAAAAATGAATATTCCATCCTTCTTTATTGGCACGTTTATCAACTACAGTTGGTCTATCAAATAATTGTAATTCTACTTTAAAGCCAACTCTCTCCAATTGATCTTTTAATGCTATTGAGCCTTGTCTTTCCACCGTATCCTCTTGATTACTTAGGATAACAATAGGTGAACCATCATATCCAGCTTTTTTAAGTAGTTCTTTAGCTTTTTCTAAATCATAATTATTATATATTCCTTGTCCTGCATTTTCATCGTACCAAATATTTCCTTTAGGATGTAAACAAGCTTCTAAGTCCCAAAAATCATCATTACCAACCATTGCCTTGCCTAACTCTTCCATATCAATAGAGTGAACTAATGCTTGTCTAGCATAGATATTATCAAAAGGAGCTGTTCCACAATTTAAAATAAGCATTTCCATTCCGTCTGGTTTTACTATAACTGTTTCAACATCGGGATTGTCCTTTAAAAGTTCATATTGATCTTGAGGTGCATCTTCTGCAAAATGAAACTCCCCAGTTTGTACTCCTGCAATTCTAACGGATTGCTCTTTTATAAATTTAATTATAATATTATCTGCATAAGCAATTCTTTCTCCCGAAAGCATAGAAGCAGGTAATTTGCTTGGTACATAATCATCGAACCTAGTTAATTTAACATATTGGTCTCCTACCCACTCAACAAACTTATATGGTCCAGTGCCAATATGTTCAGTTATTGGATCAGCTCCAAACTTTTCAATGATTTCTTTTGGTCTCACTACCATCTTTTGGTTTGAAACATGAGAAGCTAAAATATTTATAAAAGGTGCATAAGGCTCATTAAACTTAAAAACTATTTCATAGGGTCCCTTTGCTTCAGCCTTATCAAGATATGGTGAAATCATACCTCCTGCATCATTGTTTTCTAGCCATCTTTCAAAGGATGCTAATACATCCTCTGAGGTCATTTCCTTATCATTATGGAATAATACTCCTTCTCTCAATTTTACATTATAAGTTTTACCATCATCTGATATATCATAACTTTCCGCTAAATGAGGCTTAGCTTCAAAATTCTTGTCAAATTCGAAAAGCCCTTCATATACATGACTCATTATTGATGAAATAACCCAGTCTGTTGATTTATCACTGTCTAAAACTGCTGGTGGCATTTTTTGAGCCACAACTATTGTGCCACCATAGCGACTATCTTCATCAGTCTTTTCTTCACCTACATTTTGTTCATTTTCTTTTTTTGTTTCTTGGTTACTTTCTCGTTTAGATGAGCATCCGGCTAATACTGTAGAAAGCATAGCAATAATTAAGATGCCTACTAATAACTTGGATATCTTCTTCATTTAATTTCCTCCTTTAAATTTTATATTAAAAGCATTCACTTAGAAAGCTTTAAGTGACATGAAACATAATGTTCATTTCTATCATCTATTAATTCTGGTTCTTCTATGGTACAAATATCCATCTTATAAGGGCATCTAGAACTAAACCTACATCCTTTTGGTAAATCAATTGGATTAGGAGTATCCCCTTTTAGAATTATCCTCTCTCTCAGAAACTCGGGGTCTGGAACCGGTATTGCAGATAATAGCGCTTTTGTATAAGGGTGCTTTGGATTATTAAAAAGTTCATCTTTTGATGCTAATTCAACTATCTTGCCTAAATACATAACACCTACTCTATCACTTATATGTTTAACAACAGATAAATCATGGGATATAAACATATAAGTAAGAGCAAATTCCTTTTGTAAATCCTTTAATAAATTAATAATCTGGCTTTGAATAGATACATCTAATGCTGAGACTGGCTCATCACACACCACAAATTTTGGATTTGTAATAAGAGCTCTAGCTATAGATATTCTCTGTCTTTGTCCTCCAGAAAACTCATGGGGGTACTTTTTTAAGTGATATTCATCCAGCCCTACCATTTGAATTAATCTATTTACCTTATTAATTCTTTCTCCTTTACTTCCAATTCTGTGAAACATTAAGGGTTCTTCTATCAATTCTCTAACTTTCATTCTAGGATTTAATGAGGCAAAAGGATCTTGAAAAATAATCTGCATATCCTTTCTTAAGCTTCTAATATCATCCTTAGACATATTATAAATGTTTTTTTCATCAAAAATTACTTTCCCACCATTAGGTTCTATTAATCTTAGAATAACTCTAGCCATTGTTGACTTACCACAACCAGATTCTCCAACTATTCCTAAGGTTTCTCCTTTCCTTATATTAAAACTAACACCATCAACCGCTTTTAAATAGTTCTTAGTTCTACAAAATATCCCATTAGAAATTGGAAAATGCTTAGTTAAATTATTGACTTCTAATATTAGGTCATTATTTCCTTGACTTATCATTATATTTCCTCACTTCCGTACTCCTTAGAACCTATCCAACAGCTAAAACATCTATTCCCTTCAAGTTCTTTCAATGGAGGTTCATATATGGTACAGACTTTTTTAGTAAATTTACACCTTGGATGGAATCTACATCCAGCAGGTAATTCTGTTGGCCTAGGAACAGAACCTTTAATTACACTAAGTCTTTCCTGTGATTTTGTTAAACTTGGAATAGAATCTAATAGTCCTTGAGTGTAAGGATGCATAGGAGATTTAAATAGGTCTATAACATTAGCTGATTCAACAACTTTTCCTCCATACATAACTATAACCCTTTCACACATTTCAGCTACAACACCTAAATCGTGAGTAATCATAAAAATTCCCATGGCTATTTGTTTTTTTAGTTTTTTCATTATTTCAAGTATCTGGGCCTGTATAGTAACATCTAAAGCAGTTGTAGGTTCATCTGCAATTAATAGTTTTGGATTACATGATAGTGCCATAGCAATCATTACACGCTGCCGCATTCCTCCTGACATTTGATGAGGATATTCATTGGCCCTTTTTTCAGGATAAGGTATACCAACAAGCCTTAATAATTCTACAGCCTTCATCATACCTTCCTTCTTTGTTAAATTTTGATGAACCTCCATAGTTTCACTAATTTGTGTACCTATGGTATATACAGGATTAAGAGAAGTCATAGGTTCTTGATATATCATTGAAATTTGATTACCCCTAATCTTTCTCATTTCTTTCTCAGAGTTTTTTAATATATCCTTACCTTCAAATATAATTTGTCCAGATACAATTTTCCCAGGGGGAGTAGGTATAGATTTCATTATACTAAGGGCTGTAATGCTTTTTCCACTTCCTGACTCACCTACTAAAGCTACTGTCTCACCTTTATTTATATGAAAGCTAACACCATCTACAGCTGGGATCTCTCCATCTCTAGTATAAAAATAAGTTCTAAGTTCCTTTACTTCAAGTAATCTATCTTCCATGTAATTCCTCTTTTCTTTACTTGTCAATAAATAAGATTTTCCAAAATTAACCCTTTAATCTAGGGTCTAGTAAATCCCTTATACCATCACCTAAAAGGTTTAAACCTAAAACGATTAATATTATTACAAGTCCAGGAAAGATCATTTCCCAAGGGGCTACCGCCATATAAGTTCTTGCCTCAGTAATCATTCCACCTAAACTTGGTGTAGGAGGTTCAATGCCTATCCCTAAAAAGCTTAAAGCTGCCTCGTCTAATATAGCTATTGCAAAGTTAAATGTAGCTTGTACAATTATTGGTGAAAGAGAATTAGATAATATGTATTTGGAAATTATATGTTTATCCTTAGCTCCAGCTGCCTTAGCAGCTTCTACACAATCCCATTCTTTAACCGTTATTACACAACTACGGACTATTCTAGCCATTGAAGGGAAATACGAAAAAGATAATGCTAAAATAATATTAAATTTTCCCGCCCCCCATATAGCTGCTAAGCAAATAGCAATTATAATTCCTGGAAAGGCCATAAGACCATCTAATAATCTCATTATTATATTATCAACTCTTGGATAATATCCAGCTATTACTCCTACAATAATACCTATTATAGTAGTGAAAAGTACTACTGAAATCCCAACTTCTAAAGATATTCTTATTCCATAAAAGACTCTAGTCATTACATCTCTTCCGTATTCATCAGTGCCCATAGGATTAATTGGAGATGGAGGGATCAATCTATTATTTGGGTCTGTCTTTATTGGATCATATTTGGTTAAAATAGGGGCCAATAATGCTACTAGTATAGCCATAGCGACTAATATACCCCCAACTACTATATAAGGATGCCTTCTTATTTTCATTAATATTTGTTTCATATTTTCACTTTCCTTATCTATTATTTATATTTAATCTTTGGATTGATGAAAGCATAACTAATATCCACAATTAAATTAACTATTACATATACTAATGAAATAAATATCATAGACCCTTGAATCACAGGATAATCACGTCTCATAATAGCATCTATTGCCAAAGAACCAGTACCTGGAATAGCAAATACAGTTTCGACAATCCAAGTACCTCCCAATAATACTGCTAGGCTAAATCCTGTTACTGTAATTATAGGAATTAATGAATTTTTTAGAGCATGCCTTACAATAACAACGGTTTCAGAAAGTCCTTTATTTCTAGCCGTTCTTATATAATCCTGTTTTAATACATCCAACATAGTACTCCTTGTCATTCTTGCAATCAATCCGCTTTGCATAAATCCTAAAGTTAGACCAGGCAATATTAAATACTTTATTACTTTGATACCAACTTCCGCCACTGGTTTATATCCACATACAGGAAACCATCGTAACTTAACACCAAAAACTAATATAAGTATTTGAGACAACCAAAAACTTGGAATTGATACTCCTGCTAATGAAATAGCTATTGCAGATTGATCAATCCATGTTCTATGTTTAACTGCAGATATTATTCCTAAAGGTATGCCTATTAATATACCTAAAGATTGCCCAATTATTGCAAGTAAAAATGTAGGTTCTATTCTGCTAAGAATTGCATCTTTAACAGACATATTCAAAAATAATGAATCCCCAAGATCCCCTTTAACAATATTTGATATCCATATACCAAATCGAATATGCAAAGGTTTATCTAATCCTAACTGACTGGTCAACTCTGCAACTTGCTCTTCTGTTGCAAAGTTTCCTAGTATTACCCGTACCGGATTTCCTGGCATTATATTTGTAATTAAAAAAGCAATAACTGCAACAATAACAATTATTGGACCAAGTAGAATAATTCTTTTGATAATATATTTAAGCAAATATTATTCCTCCTAATATAGGCTTCTGTATAAGAAAACTATGTAAATATTTCTATACTAAAGTTTGTTTATTTTTTATCCATGTCCAATTCCATAGTATAGGCTTTCCCATTTAACTTGTCCAATTAATATTATTGATTTATGACCGTTATAATATAATAATTATCTATACCCTTATCATCAAGTAATTTTAAGAGGTTCAACTTACCATTACACACAATTATATTATTAGACATATAATGAACTAAACCCAATGTAAAGGAGTAATGATTCATGGATAATAGTATAAATTTAAATAAACTTAGCTATTATAGATCTTGTGCATGTTTCCCACATTATGATTTTCCTAATCCTTCAATTTATAAACCTACTATGGAATACCAAGTTGCTGTACCGATAAATTTAGCAAAATCTTTAGAGGGAAAATATTTCGTAGGTTATGCTGATGAGCTTTCCTTTGGTAAAGGAACAAGTACTTGGGCTAGATTGTTTAATCCTCCAAATTCTGGAGTGAATTTACATGTAACAGTCTGGACTGTAAGTGATGTTTCTGAAACTCCATTTCGTGCACAAATTTGGTTTAATACAGAACCTCCTGGAATGCCCCAGGAATCAAACCTTGTCACTCCTTCAAATTTAGCAATATATCCTCTACCAATTCCAAAAGTTAGATTACAATATGCAACAAATGTATCTGGAGAACCCATAGGAGGTATTAAAGCTTTTGTTAGACGAGGACAACCTGAAACTACCATTGTTGATGATGAACAGGGAAAATTTATTTTTCCACCTGGTGATTCTTTTTTAATATTTTTGTCTAATCCAGAAGCACCTGAATTAGCAACTAGCGGGAGAATTGCTTACGGTTGGTGGGAAGAACCCATTTGCAATAATAAGTAATAAAAAAACCTCTGAGTTTCCTCAGAGGTTTTTATTAATACTACATCATTGGCATTCCGCCACCCATGCCGCCACCCATGCCAGCCATTGGGTCTTCTTCTTCTATATCTACTACTGCAGCTTCTGTTGTTAATACCATAGATGCAACGGAAGCAGCATTTTGTAAAGCTGAACGAGTTACCTTAGTTGGGTCAGCAATTCCTGATTCTATCATGTTTACATATTTTTCATTTAATGCGTCAAATCCAATTCCAGCTTCTTTTTCTTTAACCTTCTCTACTATAACAGAACCTTCAAGTCCTGCATTTGTAGCTATTTGTCTTACTGGTTCTTCTAATGCTCTTACAATAATGTCTACTCCTGTTCTTGCGTCTCCTTCAGTTTCATCTAATAATTTAGCTACTTCTGGAATACAATCTATTAGAACAGTTCCGCCACCAGGTACCATACCTTCTTCTACTGCTGCCCTTGTAGCAGCCAAAGCATCTTCTATTCTTAATTTTCTTTCTTTAAGTTCAGTTTCTGTAGCAGCACCTACTTCGATTACTGCAACTCCGCCTGATAGTTTTGCTAATCTTTCTTGTAGTTTTTCTTTATCGAATTCAGAATCACTTTCTTCATATTGTGTTCTAATTTGTTTTATTCTATCTTGAATATCTGATTGAGAGCCTTCTCCATCAACTATTACTGTGTTTTCTTTATCAACTTGAATTCTTCTAGCTTTACCAAGCATATCAATTGTTGCTTCTTTTAAGTCTAAACCTAATTCTTCGGTAATCACTTGACCGCCAGTAAGTATTGCTATATCTTGAAGCATTTCTTTTCTTCTATCTCCAAAGCCTGGAGCCTTAACTGCAACACAGTTAAATGTTCCTCTTAATTTGTTTACTACTAATGTAGCCAATGCTTCTCCTTCAATATCTTCAGCAATAATTAATAATGGTCTGCTTTGTTGAACTATTTGTTCAAGTATTGGTAATATCTCTTGAATATTTGAAATCTTCTTATCTGTTATTAGAATATAAGGTTCTTCTAATTCTGCAACCATTTTATCTGTATCTGTAACCATATAAGGGGATACATATCCTCTATCAAATTGCATTCCTTCTACTACATCTAGAGTTGTTCCCATAGTTCTAGATTCTTCTACGGTAATAACCCCATCGTTACCTACTTTTTCCATAGCTTCTGCAATTAATTTGCCTATTTCTTCATCTCCAGCAGAAATGGAAGCAACTTGTGCAATGGATTCTTTTGTTTCTACTTCTTTTGAGAATCTTCTTATTTCTTCTACTGCTTTGTCAACTGCCTTTCGAACTCCATTTTGAAGTATTATTGGATTAGCACCAGCTGCAACATTTTTTAGACCTTCTCTAATAATAGCTTGTGCTAGTAATGTAGCAGTTGTAGTTCCATCTCCTGCAACATCTTGAGTTTTAGTTGCAACTTCTCTGACTAGTTGTGCTCCCATATTTTCATATCTATCTTCTAATTCTATTTCTCGTGCTATAGTTACACCATCATTAGTGATAAGTGGAGCACCAAATTTTTTGTCTAATACAACATTTCTACCCTTTGGTCCAAGAGTTACTTTCACAGTATCAGCTAGTTTATTTATTCCTTTTTCCATTGAACGACGAGCAGCTTCGTCAAATTTAATTTCTTTAGCCATTATATTCACACTCCTTTATTTTATTAATTTTCCATTGTGAATTTTTTCAAACTATTCTACTACAGCTAAAATATCGTTTAATTTAAGTATTGTATATTCTTCTCCATCTATTTTTACTTCTGTTCCAGCATATTTAGAAAATATTACCCTATCATTTACTTTAATTTGGTCTTTCTTTTTCTCATCATTAAGTATATCTGCACCTATAGCAACGACTTCAGCCATTTGTGGTTGTTCTTTAGCAGAACTTGGCAAAACAATACCTGATTTAGTCTTTTCTTCTGCCTCGACTAATTTTATCACTACTCTGTCTCCTAATGGTTTAAGGTTCATATTACTACCTCCTTATATTATAATGATTTTTCCCAATTTATTAGCACTCACCGTTACTGAGTGCTAATATGTACAATTATAATGTTACTTAATTAAAAAAGGAGAATCAAGTCCTAAAATCCTTTATATTTCATTGTATTCATGCATATTTTATGTTTAATTCTATTCTTCTCTTTTTATCATTGATTATCTATTCGGTACATTATTGCTGCTTTATTTCTATTTGATATACCTCTACATACCAAAAATAGATACTAAAATATAATACATTAGGGGAATAAATATAGCTGGGAGCATATTCCCCACCTTTATTTTCTTCATTTCCAATATATTTATTCCTATAGCCATAATTAAGATTCCACCAACAGCTGACATTTCTAATATAACTTCTGATGTTAGAAGGTCCTTTAGATATGTGGCTAATAAGGTAATTAACCCTTGATATATGAAAACAGCTATGGATGAAAAGGCTACACCAATTCCTAAAGTAGAGGCAAATATTATTGAAGATATTCCATCCAATACGGATTTAGCAAAAAGAGTATTATGGTTGCCTAATAATCCACTTTCCAAAGAACCTACTATGGCCATAGCACCTACACAATATACTAAAGAAGCTGTTACAAATCCTTTAGAAAAGTTAGAGTCATTTTTCCCAAACTTTTTCTCTAAACTATTTCCTAAACTATTTAATTTATTTTCAATTCCTATTATTTCTCCTATTATACTACCTAAAGCAATACTAATGATTGCCAAAATAATATTTTCTGATTTTACACCTCCCATTATCCCAATAATTATAACTGTAAGACCTACTCCATCCATAATAATTTTTTTATACTGGTCTTTTATTCCTCGTTTAATTATTATTCCTAATAAACTGCCTAATATTATTGCTATAGAATTAACTATAGTTCCTAACATACTATCCCCTGCCTTTATCCTAAGTAAAAATTTATATATAGATAAAGGATACACTATTTTGCAAAATATTGCCAGAAGAAAATTAAGAAACAACCCGGAGGTTATTTCTTAATTATATTTTAATCTATTTATATAGATTGCCCTTATAACTATAAAATATATTATTTGAAATACTGAATAACCTAACATGACTATCAATCCATTTTTAAATAAACTACCTTCCAATAGATTTGAAAGGGATTTGAGGGCAAAGAAAGAATGAAATGTACTAACTACAAAAGGTAGAAAGAAAATAATCCCAATTTGCTTGGTTATTATCCTATTTATTTCCTTTTCCGTTGTCCCTATCTTATTCAAGATACCATATTCTATTCCATCCTGTTTTATTTCGTTAAACAACTTAAAGTATATTATGCTTCCTGAAGCTATGAAGAATAGAAAGGCTATGAAAAACCCTATAAATAAAATCAAACCATAAACACTTTTCACTCCCCTATATGGTATTACTTTTGAATAGAAGTTTCCCTCATATCTATCCCCTAATTTATTACCTATTTCCATTGAAGCTTTATAGGATTGACGCCAATTATCTAGGCTGAACCCATTAAATATAATTAAATCTTTTTCTTTAGTATTTTTGATTACAAATTCAAAATCCTTATCATTTAAAATCAATCCATGGAAATATCCAAGGTTAGGCAATGACATAATGCTACCATGTACTTCCTTGTCTAGTTTAAGTTTCATCATCTCTCCATTTATATTTATAGCTATTTCATCCCAATTAGCTTCTCTATCCTCATGGGCAACCTCATCTTTCACCATAATTCTATCTGAATTATATGGGAAACTATATACCACTTCCTTTTCTTTAATTTGTATTGGCTTCCCTTCTATAGACGTAACTATTTTATTATAATCTGCATTGGATATTACAACAAATTGTTCTTCTACTTCTCCTTCTGTTGCTACATTTGAAAGTACTGCTCCTTTTAATCTGTGGACTGTATTTATTTCAATATCCTCTTTTTTTAATATTTCTTCTATATCATCAATTATTTCATCCTCTAAAGTTTCTCCTCTTTGCATTATTACCATATCATGAATAGTATTTAAACCTGTGAAACGAGTACTTTCAGTATAGAATGAAAATATAGTTCCTGTGGCGGTAAAAGTTATTGCCCCTAATATAGCAGCTAAAAACAAAACCTTAGCAGTATCTTGAAGTTTAAATATCATTTGGGAATAAGCCACCAAATTCGCTTTCTTATATAGTATCTTTTCATTTCCCAATATCTTGTTAGCTACGGCTATGCTAAACTGAGTGAATAGGAAATAGGTTCCAACTATTACTATCAAAGTGACTGGTATCATCGCTAAGGGTACCATAATGCCTTCTACAAACCAAGCTGTAGTATAGCCTATTATAATTAATACTACTCCTAATATAGCTTTAACCTTAGAAAATTTAGATATTGTCTTAGGTATTTTACTAGATTTTAATTGTTCTACTATTTCCTTATTTCTTATTTGAAACAACATGAAAAAGCTGATGATCTCAAATAATGCAAAAAAGATAATAATAGTTAATCCTAAAGCCTTTATGGATATATTAAAAGGTAGTTCTATATCTAAAAATCCTTCCATTATCATAAAGAATAATTTTGAAAAAACAATTCCAGTTAATAGGCCTGTTCCTATAGATAAAAGGGATATAATTGTATTTTCTATAAGTACATATTTCTTTATTTGTTTTCTAGTCATTCCATATAGGGAAAGAAGACCAAATTCTTTCCCCCTAGACTTTATAAATATGGAAGTAGAATATCCTACAAACAATACGGAGAATATTACTATTATCACCTGGCTAATTATCATTCCATTAGCTGCACCAATTCTTGCAACCACATGGCCTTCTGCAGCTTTTATGTCTATTGCTGGATGAAATACAAAGTTTGCAAATATAAAAAATGCGGTAACTGCAAAAGCATTGCTTAAACAATACATTATATATCTATATAGATTTCCCTTTACATTTTTTACAGCCATATTAGACAGTTTCATTATATCCACCTCCAAGGAGGGATAATGAATCCAATATTTCCTTGAAAAATACTTGTCTATTAGATTTCTTTACTAATTCTAAGAAAAACTTACCATCCTTAATCATTATTATTCTATTACAAAAGCTTGCAGCAAAAGCATCATGGGTAACCATGACAATAGTTGCTTTCTTTTCCTGATTCATTCTTTCCAAAGATGACATCAAGTCGTAGGAGGCCTTTGAATCTAAGTTTCCTGTAGGTTCATCCGCTAATATTATGGCTGGATTATTTATTAAGGCCCTAGCACAAGCAGTCCTTTGCTGTTGTCCTCCTGATATTTCATAGGTTCTTTTACTCAATATATCTTTTATATTTAGCATAGACGCTATATCATCTACTCTTTTTTTAATTTCTTTTCTCTCTAATTCTTCTAATACTAGAGGGAGTATTATATTTTCCTTTACAGACAAAGTATCCAACAGATTAAAATCTTGAAATACAAAACCTAAATTGTTTCTTCTAAATATGGCTAATTGGTCTTCTTTTAATCCGTATGGGTTTTGTCCATTTACTAATACCTCCCCAGATGTTGGTGAATCTATGGTAGCAAGGATATTTAATAGGGTGGTTTTACCACTGCCAGATGGGCCCATGACCCCGACAAACTCCCCTTCTTTTATTGTCATATTAAAATCATCTAAGGCTTTAACGGATATACCTTTACCTTTTCCACCATATACTTTTGATAGACCTTTTGTTTCTAACACCGACACTTTTCATACCTCCTAACTCATATCTAATATATCCATTATAAAAAACCAAGGGAAATCCTTCTATCGATTTCCCTTTCAAATCCATATTAAATCTTACAATATTGTTAGATTTATAATTTCAAATCATAGATACTTTTCCCATGATAAAAGACTATATATACCTTTGTCCCTATTCCCTCCTTAGATTCTATAGATATTTCATGACCTAGTCTATCTATTATATCCTTAGTAAGGTAAAGACCCATACCAGTTGACTCCTTATATCTTCTACCATTTTCTCCAGTAAAAAAAGGATTAAATACCCTATCTAAATCTCTTTTAGGTATACCTATTCCTGTGTCTTCTATGGAAAGTATGGTCCTATCAGCTTCTTCCCAATATTTGATAACTACAAATTTATCATTGCCCTCCTTCACTTTAGTATATTTAATACTGTTGGAGATAATTTGATTTATTATGAATTTTATCCATTTCTTATCGCTTTTTACCTTTTTATCTTCCTTTGAAACTATTTTAGGATATATGGAATTAACAATAAAGGCATTTTTATTTTCGTTGATTACATTTCTTACGACTTCCAAAACATTTATTTCTTCTACTATAAAGTCCTGTTCAAAATCATTTACCCTTAAAGCATATAATGCCATTTCCAAACCACTAGATAGTTTGTCCATTTCCTCTTCTATACTCTCGTAACTTTTCTTCGTATTCTCATCTATATTTTTATCCTTTTCATTTTCCAGTATGAGTTTAATTACAGAGATGGGGGTTTTCATCTGGTGAATCCATCTATTATTAAAATCCAATTGAATCTTGTTTAATCTTCTATATTTATCTAGGGTATTCTCATAGTCCATATAATTTTTAACTAACAAAGATTTTATAAGATTATGTTCTTTATTTATATTGTCAGGAATATTAAATATATATTCTAAACCTTTATTATCCTCTAACCCGCTATTAATGACTCTGTAGAAATTCCTTTTTCTTAAATAATCTATAGCTACTAATAGAAAAATGAATATAAATGATAGCAAAAAGGCATAGATTATATTCGAAATATTGAGCTGTTCTTTTCTAATGATTAAATCTAGCATCATTATTGTTATAACTAGAAAAGTATTTATAAAATAAAATATAATGTATATAATTCTATCACTTAAATAATCTTTAAATTTCATATGACACCTACCATGTTTTTATCATAGAATAACCGTGACCTCTTTTGGTTTCAATACTATTATATATTCCTACATCTTCTAATCTCTTTCTAAGTCTAGCAATATTTACAGATAAAGTATTGTCATCAACAAAGTCCATATCATCCCAAAGTTCTTCTAAAAGGGTTTCTCTGGATACTATATCTTCTAAATTGGATAGGAGAATATATAATAAAGCAAATTCTTTTTTGCTGAGTTCAGTTTTTTTACCTTTCCATTCTATAGTATTTTGGGTTTTAAATAGATAGAGTCCACTTACTTCATATATATCTTTAGAATTATTTTCTGCATATTCACCATAGGCTCTTCTTATGACTCCTTTCACCTTTGCTAATAATAAATCAAAGGAGAAGGGTTTTATAATATAATCATCTCCTCCATTTTCTATGGCCATAACCTGATCCATGTCAGAAAATCTAGCAGAAATAAATATTATAGGTACATTGGATAAAGTCCTTATCTCCCTACACCAAAAAAATCCATCATAATTAGGTAAATTAATATCCAATAGGACCAAATGGGGATCTGCCTCTAGAAATTCATTTTTTATATTGGTAAAATCCCTAGCTGCAGATACTATATATCCATATCTCTCTAACTTATCCTTTGTTAAAGATACAATCTTTTCATCATCTTCGATTATAAAAACTTTATACATATTATCACCATTACCTCTTCTTTCTTCCTATACCCAATTCCCTTGCATAGTAGAATAAATATTGCTGAGCAAATCCTCCTAAGGAACCAAAGTTTTCCTCAGCATAGGCAGAAATCTTTTTAATGTTAGTATTTTCTTTGAAGTATAGATTTTCCATTACCCTCTTTACCCATACGTCTACGGGAAAAGCTTCATTTTTATTTAAGGAAAATAATAAAATACAGTTGGACACTTTAGGCCCTACACCGGGAAGTCTCATTAGTATTTCTTTAGCTGTTTCCGTTGGTAGTTGGAATAGCTTATCTAAGTCTATTTCTTTATTTTTAATCATTTTAGAAGTATTCACAATGTATTTAGCCCTATAACCTACCTTA
>NZ_PPXX01000024.1 GCF_021655075.1 Clostridium sp. Cult2 | reverse complement strand
AAGCAGTAGGTTTATTGTAGTTAAATCTACTGCTTTATTTATATATTTATTACTTTAATCTTAATTCTCATTATATTTTGATTGATAAATAAGTTTTGCTAGTAGAACTGATAAGGTGAACTCTATCACGAATAGTGGACAAGCTATGCGTTGTAGGGGAGACCTTTGGTCTCCTGTGTATGACTATTGTAAGTTGTTATTTAATGGTATAATACGTATAAGTATATAATGGCGTCATAAATTAGCGAGATACATAAAATATTATATTTGGAAGGTGTGGTATTAAAATGATTATATTAGGTATTGTAGCAACAATAATTGTTGGAGTATTTGGTTCTGCTATTGGATATGAAATGAATTTTGTTGAATTAGGAGCGATATTATCAATTGCCACTATGGGTGGATTTATTATGGCAGAAATCAGAAGAAATAAAAAATAATTATTGAATATGTGGTGGTATGTTGTAGTTAATGCACATTCTTTATATTTTACGTAGTAGTGGTAGAATTATACGGCACAAGGATAAGTATACTCTTATAATAGGGAGGGGAAAATTATGAAACAAGATAATAACATTTACGTAATTATTGAGGTCATTATATTGGCAGCGGTTCTATTAGTAGCATTTACTGTTTTAAATTCAGAATATCTATTTGTATGGGCTGCGCATAACTGGAAGTTCTATTTAGTTTTAAGTTCAATCGCTTTACTGTTTCTTTTCTTGAATAAGAGACTTGTTTCTGTATTTATGACTATAGGAATCACTGCTGGCATTTTTGTTGGAAACTATCTTGGAGCACTGATAAAGAGTTATAATGAAAGCAAGATTCTTGATGGTATGAAAGCAGAAGAAATATATAGACTTAGACATCATCCTGGATTTGAAATTTGGATTGGTATAATTCTATTGTTTATTGTAATTGGGGCTATCATGCAAATTACTGTCAAAAAGAAAAGAGGAAATATATAAATTATACTACAAGGGATTTCGTTATTAATTGATATAAGTTTTTATGTTGCACATTATATATATTTAACGTACAGTGATAGTATTATGCGTAGCAAAGAAAAATCTTATTATGAAGGGAGATAGGTTATTATGGTGAATAATGAGCAAAGAAGACAGGGTTTCCTAAAATTATCAGAATGCTATTGGAATTTCTTTTCACAGATGAAACCATTAATTCCAAGCTTTCAATAGAGAAAGTTGTTTGGGATACAATGCTTGAAAATAAAAGGGCTCAATATGTTTATGATAATAAAATTGGAGCTCGGAAAGTTGGAGTAAGAAAAGACTGTTGGAAAAACCAAAATGGCCAATTGAGAACTGCTGTTGACTATGAACTTAGTAAGGAGGACTTCTTTAATGCTAGATAATAAAGGTTTTGATTTATGGGCAGATGATTACGATAAAAGTGTTCAGTTAAGTGAAGAGGGTAATGAATATCCATTTGCAGGATATAAAGATGTCTTAGGTACTATATACAATATAGTTCATAGAAAAGAAAAAGCAAAAGTATTGGATATTGGAGATATAGCCTTTGAAACAAGAGGGCTGTTAGAGCAGTGTAAAGCAAAGTATGATAATTATTGGGATGATGAAGAAGTATATTTAGTATTTGATGAATTAAAAGAATTTTTCCCTAAAGAAGATATTATCTTTACAACTATATCCCATTGTGCAGGAATTATTCAGCTTAGAAAATTATCATAGCCTAAATTTATATAGAAAAGGCTATATTTAATAATGTTGCAATTAAAGCATTAGGTTTATGTAGTTAAACCTAATGCTTTAATTTTAGCAATCTATATTAACTATTAAGTACATCCTATTTATTTTGCTAGTAGAATTGATACGGTGAACCGTATCATAAATATTGGACAATCTATAGATAACAATAATAATAACATATTTATGTAAAATGAATATTATAGTATCGGGAATAAGGATTTACAAACTTATTCTTAAATTCGATTAAAAAAGGGATGTATTCCTATGTCAATGCCAGTTATTTCTCCATCTACGACTTCACCATGCCAAGCAATTACTGATTTACTTCAGTCTATTGCTCTTCAAGAAGCAGGGTTAGCTCATATAATTAATGCTGAAGGTGAGAAAATACAACAGGTTATAGAAATGGCTCAAGCTACAGATTCTACTGTTACCATTGATGATTTGATAGCTGTTAATCAATCTGTTTCAGATACTTTAACTAAAATCATTAAGATGGAAATGATGCTTGAATTTAAGCTAGAGGAAATTAATAGATTAGATTGTCCTAGCTGTTCTCCATGTCCTACAACTCCTGCATAAAAATTATTAGGGATATGGTATTTAAACTATATCTCTTTAATTATCTGTATAAAACAAAAATATTAACTAATGGTAATAATAGTTTAAGAAAAAAGAAAGTTTACGTTATACCTGTTACTATGAATTATACCATAAGTAAAATAAGTCGAATTAGATTGAGGGGGAGGAAATTGCCTTGAGTAGATTAATCCGTTACTCAAACTTGAGTGATTCGGATATTCTGGGCAAAATTCATTGAAGGGGATGAAGGAGAATTAGAACGGCTAATGTGTGAACTAACTCAACCTTTATAAATAGGCATGAATAGGTTTAAGAGATTCGAAATTAGGATAATAGAGACTGTAATAAATTTTGTGCTTTAAGTAAGTTTGATTACTCTGATCTGACAAGAAAATTTAGATTTAATTTAGATAATAATTTTTCAAATTTG
>NZ_PPXX01000023.1 GCF_021655075.1 Clostridium sp. Cult2 | reverse complement strand
TATGTTATGGGGATTATTAAAGAATATCATAATAGAGGAATAGGTAGAGATTTAGTTGAAAGAGCCATAAGTTATTTGATAAAGAATAATTATAAATTTCTAATGGTTAAAACCCTTAGCGAAAGCCATCCAGATGAAAATTATAAAAAAACAAGAGAATTTTATTGTAAATTAGGATTTTATCCAATAGAGGAAATTAAGGAAATTTGGGGAGAAGATAATCCATGCCTTTTAATGGTAAAAAGCTTATAGAGAAATAAGTGTTATAATCAACTTGCTTTGATATATAAGATAGGTAATTATTTTACCTATCTTTTTAATTATGGGGATTTCTGGAATAAAGCAGGGAATTTAAAAGGAAATCTAGAATATAATGTTAAGAATTAGTAAAGTGGAATGGAAGAGTTATAAATATTGTTTGTTATGGTGTATAATTAATTTAATGCAGAAGGAAAAATCAGAAGTAACTATAGAATTCTAAGGGTTATTAAAATTTATTCATTAGGGTGAACACATTGAAAAAGTTTGATAAGGTTTTTAATCATTATGATAAATTTATAGAGTTATTTAATTTAAATAAGATGGATGAAATAAAGGATGTTCTGAAGCTACAAGGAGATGAAGTAGTTTTAGATATAGGAGGAGGAACAGGGAGATTAGCAGATTATTTAAGTGGCGATTGTCGTATTGTGTATGTCTTAGATGAAAGCAAAGGAATGCTTTCAAAAGTTAAAGGGAATACAAAGGTATTGACTGTATTAGAAGATGCATTAGATATGACCTTTGAGGACAATAGTGTAGATATAGTTATAATGTGTGATATGTTACATCATATAAAAGACCAGGAAAAACTTACTGAAGAAGCATATAGGGTGCTTAAGGAAGATGGGAAACTGGTCATATTGGATTTTGAGAAAAAGCATATAAAAGTTAAGATATTAAGGGCTTTTGAACATATTTTATTTGGAAAGCTGTATTTTAGAACTAGTGAAGAGGTAATAAATCTAATTAAGGATAAATTCACAATTACTAAATTCATTCATAAGAAATATTATTTTATTATTAAGGGAGAAAAAAATGCTTAAAAAAATAGTGTTTTACACCAAAGCAGGTTATAAGCTGATTAATAAAGATGTTATTAATAATGAAGATTATAGAAAAGAATATAATAAGGTATCAACAACGTATATTCATTGGCTTAATGAAATGGGACAATTTACGGATAAAATAATTAAACTTGAATATATATTAAAAGATGAGAAACTCAAGATATTGGATTTTGCTTGTGGTACAGGCTATATTAGTAAAAGTCTTTTGAGAAAAAATATTGACTGTGAAATAACAGCGGTAGATTATTCAGAAAAAATGCTTCAGAATTTGAAGAACTTAAAGGACAGTAGAATTAAGGTTGTTCATTGCGAGGGCATTGAGTTCCTTAAGAATACAGAAGAAAAGTACGATATAATATATTTTGGATGGGCACTTTCATATTTTAACTATAAGGAGTTATTCAAACTATTTAAGAAGGTTTTAAATCCTGGAGGTAGTGTAGGAGTTATAACTAATGTTCAAGGGACTCTTTCAGGTATAGAGGATGTATTCATGAAAGTAATGTATAAAAATCATAAAGAAGTTATTAAACCAATGGATATAAAATTTAATTTACCCAATGGAAAGGATGGCTTAACAAAGTGGTTTAATCAATATGGATTTGAAAAAGTAGAAGTAGAGGATGGAGAGGTATTAGTTAGCTTTGATGAACCAGAACAGCTTTTAAAATGGTTGAATGAAACTGGTGCAGCAGCTGGAACAGTATGTATATTTAGGGATTATGATTTAATAAAAGAAGATTTAATTGAAGAGATTAGAAAAGCAAAATATAAGAACGGTAAATATGGAATAAATCATAAATTTGTATATGGAATATTTAAGTTGATATAAACCACTGAGGAGGAATAAAAATGGATTTAAATAAATCAGGGATGCTAACAAGGATGGCTTTTGATAGAGATGTAGTTATTTCTCTTTATAAAATGTTTAATATATTAAAGGAAGATAGAAATTTTAGTATTTCTAAATATATAAAGTTGATATCAAGTATGTTAAAAGGAGAGAAAATAGTGTCCTATGAAGATAAATATATAATAAGTGCTTTTTTACCTCCTTTTCCTTCAAGAGCATTTTATACTAATATAATGGCTGTCGAAAATCTAGAAAATATATTTACGCAGCAAATATTTGCAAAAAGGAGTGCTCCCATTTCCATGTATTTATGTTTAACACATAAATGTCCTAATAATTGTATTTACTGTAGTGCAAAGAATAGGGTAGATGACAATGATTTAACCACTGATGAATGGATTAGTATTATTAAGGATATTCAAGACATGAACACATCTATCATAGGCCTTACTGGAGGTGAGCCTATGGTTAGGGAAGATATATTTGATATAGTAGGTGCTATAGATGATAGGAGTGTATCTACCTTATTTACTAGTGGATATAATTTGACATTAGAAAGAGCAAAGGAATTAAAAAACAGAGGCTTGTTTAGTATTGGAATAAGCCTTGATTCATATGATAGAGAGAAACATAATTGTAATAGAAATAGTGAAAAGGCCTTTGATTATGCCATTATTGCTATTCAAAATTCAAGAAGAGCAGGAATTTATACTATGGCACAAACGGTTATTTTAATAGAGGAATTGGATGAAGAAAAACTATTTAAGCTTTTTAAATTAGCACAGGAAAATGGTGCACATGAAGTTAAAATATTGGAACCTATTTTGAGTGGTAATCTATTAACTGAAAAAGATTTAAGCAAGGTGCTTTATAGTGTTGAAGATAGAAAAAAATTAATAGAAATACAGCATAAAGCTAACAGAAAGGGTAACCTGCCTAAAATTACAACCTTTGCATATACAGAAAGTGAAGAGAAGTATGGTTGTGGTGCTGGAACCCAACATTCATATGTAAGTGCTTCAGGACATTTATATCCATGTGATTTTGTACCTATGAGTTTCGGATGTATTAAAGAAAAGGGAATAAAGGAATTATGGAAGGAAATGAACGAATTAATGGGAAAACCTAAAATAGGCTGTTTTGCTCAAAAGGTAAACAAAGAAGTCTATGAAAAGGCAGAAGGAAAATTACCATTATGTAAAGAGGAATCGATAAAAATTTGTAAAAACTGCATATCTAATAAATTTCCTAAGTATTATAGAGATTTGCAATAGTAAAGATTATAATTACAATTAGATATAAAAATTGAATAATATTAAATTCCCAAAACTTACAAATCCAGTTGATTATATAGAAAAAGACGTGATTAGGGAAAGAAAAAGGGTAGAAAATATTAGATTGAGAATAGAAGGGAGGATATAATGGACATTTTTAAAATTTTCTACAACAATAGAAATGAAGAACAAGCAATACCAATGGCAAAATATATGAAAAACAAGTTTCCTTTTCTTGGACTTAAAAAACCAGAAAGGGCTGCATTATCAAAGGAGTTTTTAAAAGCAAGGAGAAAAGATACTAGAGTTGATTGGGATTTAATTTTCAAATGTTATGATATGCCCGAAAGGGAGTTTCAGTATTTAGCTATAGATTATATGGAAAAAGTAAAAAAATTATTTACGCCAAATGATATGGAAAATATTGAAAAACTATTGACGACAAAATCTTGGTGGGATAGTGTAGATGCTATTAATAAGATAGTAGGTTATATAGCTATGGAATATCCTGAAGTAAAAGAAGATATTATATTGAAGTGGATGAAATCAGATAATATTTGGTTAAATAGAGTATCCATCATTTTTCAGCTAAAATATAAGGAAAAAACGGATACTGAATTTTTAAGCAAGGCAATTTTACATAATTCCCAAACCAATGAATTCTTTATAAATAAGGCAATAGGTTGGGCATTAAGGGAGTATTCTAAAACCCATAAAGAATGGGTAAAAAATTTCATCGATAATTATACATTACATCCTTTAAGTGTTAGGGAAGGTAGCAAATATATATAGAATAACAAAGGTTGAAAATATAAGGATATTACTTATGGGACAGCGAGAACCGTCCCCGTTGTCCCATCCCCGTTGTCCCATACCGAAGTAGAACGAGATGAAAAAATATGTGATGAGAGTTATCAATCGTAGCTAAATTACCACTATATCTAAAATTTCCTTCCAATTTGAAGCTATATATTTTGCATGGGCTTCACTTAATTCTTCACGGTCTCTAAAACCCCAAAGTACTCCTATACTATCCATGTGAGCATTTTTTGCTGTCAAAATATCAGTTTTTGAATCTCCAATAAATACTATTTCCTCTGCTTTAAGATTCATGCTTTTAACAATTTCAAGGGCAGTAGTAGGATTAGGCTTGTTTTGAATTCCATCTCTTTCACCATAAACTTTGACAAAGGGTATATCATTAAAAAATTTGTTAATTATGCTTTTAGTATACTCGTCTTTTTTATTTGAATTAACTCCCAATTTTATACCATTTTTATTTAATATATTCAATAAATCTTTAATTCCATCATATGGTCTAGTTTTATTAAGATATCTTTCAGCATAAATTTTATGTAACATTTCTAAGGCTCTGTCAATTGTATTCTCATCAGTTCCTTCAGGGAAACTATTTAATATTAAATTTCTAAAACCTCCCCCTACTTTTTTCTTATATTCTTTATAAGAATAAGTACTTAAACTAAATGCTTGAAGGACTTCGTTCATACTATCGCCTATGTCTTCAATTGTATTCATCAAAGTTCCATCTAAATCAAAAATAATTCCTTTATATTTGGACATGTAAATATTCACTCCTTAACTTGAATTTCTATAAGTATAGATAAGCTTTAATCTTTTTAAATAATATAGTTTAATTATATCATGTTCAATAGAATTTGCTAAAAAAACAAATATGATTTTAGTGATGGTCAGCATCTTGAAGAAACTATTTCTACAGATAAAATGCCTAATGAAAATACACAGTTTAATTTATACTGTCCAATAAAGATTTAAATAATATTTGATTAAAGTAGGACTTTACAATAAATATAGAATAAATATATAATAGAATCAATAATAAAATACATGTTATATTAGTGGAGGTATAATATGTCAAAGAAAATATCAAAAGAGAGAAAGACATTATATTATTCTGGCTTAGGCTTAATGATTTTAGGGTTTGTATTGTTCATATCAACTTTTTTCATAGATATGACACCTGATTTTTTTGGAGGATCTTCAAGTTTTATGGCGAGACCAGTAATTGGTATGATTTGTATGATTATTGGAAGTATACTGATGAATATTGGGGCTAGGGGAACAGCTGGCTCAGGATTAATATTAAATCCAGAAAAAGCAAGAGAAGACCTAAAACCATACAGTACTGCTACAGGCGGAATTATAAATGATACTTTAGAAAATATCGATTTAGTCAAGGATATGGTTAAAGGCAAAGAAACAAAGGAAATAAAAGAGATAATTAAAATCAAATGTAAGGATTGTGGTGCTCTTAATGATGAAGATGCAAAATATTGCAAATCATGCGGTAGAGCATTATAATCCAAAAAAACTCCTTTTAAAATCCTCATCTATTTGAGGATTTTTATTCTTCCCAAGGAAATTCATCGACAATTGCTTTGGCTTTTTCTAGCATGGATTTCTCTACTAAAATATCTGTTCCATAAATTGAAAATCCACTATAAATTCTCATATATCCTCCACTTCCACAATCTTGTAATATATAAGGAATATTATTTTCATCCAATAAATTTTCTATGAAGTTTAATTCAACACGATTATATACTGTTTTTAATGGAATCATTTCAATATCATCTTTTTTCTTGTTAGACATAAAATCCACCCCTCTAATAATTATTATATTATATTATATATAATACATACCCCCAATGACAGTTAATTATTTAACATTTATTTAAAATAAAAAATAATGTGGTAGGAGTGATTAAATCACTTCCTACTCCATTATCCTTCAAGATAGGCTTTTTTTACTCTTTCATCTTTCAGTAATTCCCTTGCATTACCTTCCATTTCAATTTCTCCATTTCTAATGATATAAGCCCTATCAGCTACATTAAGGGCTAGATTAGCATTTTGCTCCACAAGTAATACCGTTGTGCCTATCTTATTAATATCCTTAATAATTGAAAAAATTTCTTTTACTATTATTGGTGCTAGCCCCATAGAGGGTTCATCTAATAGTAGATATTTTGGGTTAGCCATAAGTCCCCTACCTATAGCTAGCATTTGCTGTTCTCCTCCAGATAAGGTTCCAGCCATTTGTTCTTTTCTTTCAAATAGTTTTGGAAACAGGTTAAATACCTTATCATAATCCTTATTGATTTTAGCCTTATCAGTTCTTGTAAATGCCCCCATTTCCAAATTTTCCATAACACTCATTTTAGAAAAAACCCTTCTGCCTTCAGGAATATGGGATATGCCTAACTTAACGATATCAGGTGGAGTGAGAGAACCAATCTCTTTTCCATTTAGCTTTATTTGTCCATTTTTTGGTTTTTCCATTCCAGATATGGCTTTTAGAGTAGTGCTCTTTCCAGCTCCATTTGCTCCAATCAACGTAACTACTTCTCCTTCTTCTATTTTGATACTTACATTCTTTAATGCATGAATTGCTCCATAAAATATATCTACATTTAATAGTTCTAGCATTCTAACGCCTCCTCACCTAGATAGGCCTTAATTACCTCTTCGTTTTTTTGTATTTCCTCTGGAATTCCCGCAGCAACTAGATGACCATAATCAAAAACAAATATCCTTTCACATATATTCATAACCAAGGACATATCATGTTCAATAAGAATAATTGTAAGATCAAATTCCTCCCTTATCCATGCAATAAGTTCAGTTAGTTCTTTAGTTTCCTTAGGATTCATTCCTGCAGCTGGTTCATCTAATAAAAGTAATTTAGGCTTTGCTGCCAATGCTCTTGCGATTTCAAGTTTTCTTTGTTCTCCATAGGGTAGGTTTTTCGCTAGTTCATCCATTTTATCTATTAGATTAAACTTATTAAGAAGTTCAAGAGCTTCTTCATAAGTATTTTTTTCAGTTCTATAATAGGAGGGGAGTCTAAATAAGGCTGAAACTACTCCATATTTTAGTCCATTATGGAATCCAATTAACACATTATCTAATACGGACATATTATTAAAAAGTCTTATATTTTGAAAGGTTCTAGAAATCCCATAATGAGTAATTCTGTGGGGTTTTAAGTCTTTAGTTTCAACTTTTTCTTTCAAATTATAAATTATTTCACCGGAAGTTGGTATATACATTCCTGTCAAAAGATTGAAAAAGGTTGTCTTTCCTGCACCATTTGGGCCAATCAAGCCAACGATTTCTCCTTCTTCTACCTGTAAAGAAATATCATTAACTGCCTTGATGCCACCGAAACTCTTTGATAGATTATTTATTGTTAAAACTGACATTTAATTTGCCCTTCTTTCTAAATAATTTAAATTCATATTTTCCTATAAGCCCTGTAGGTCTATAAATCATTATTCCAAATAGAATTAGGGAATAGATTACCATTCTAAGTTCTGGTATCTGTTGAAGGAACAAGGAAATTATAGATAGAGCAATTGCACCAAGAATGGATCCTGGAATGCTACCCATTCCTCCAAAGACTACAATAACCAATATATCAATGGATTTCATAAACCCAAAGGAATCGGGTTTTATGAAATAAAAATAATTAGCATAAAGGGCTCCAGCAATGCCTGCAAAGAATGCTCCAATGGCAAAGGCTAATACCTTGTAATAAGTAGTATTTACTCCCATAAATTCAGCAGCAATTTCATCTTCTCTAATAGCAATACAGGCTCTACCATGGTAAGAATTGATGAAATAATTGATTAACAACACTGTAATTACAGTCATAACAAAAACCCAAGTCCAATTTGTATATTGGGGAATATCATTAAATCCTATGGCACCACCTATATAATCAATATTTAATGCTAAAATTCTTATTATTTCACAAAAACCAAGGGTGGCAATAGCCAAATAATCTCCCTTAAGCCTTAAAGTTGGAATCCCTATAAGGATACCAGCTAAGGCTGCTATAATTCCAGACAGTAGTAATGAAACGATAAAAGGTTGTCCTAGTTTTGCTGTAAGTATAGCAGAGGTATATGCACCTATGGACATAAAGGCAGCATGGCCTAAGGAGAATTGTCCTGTGATGCCTGTAATCAAATTTAAACTAACAGCTAATATTATATTGATTCCAATAATAGTGATATTAAGTTGTAAATAGGAGTCTATAATACCCACATTAATTAAAAATTGTACTAATAAATATATCAAAATTAATATTCCAAAGCTTATAATATTACTTTTCTTCATTTTATTCCTCCTATATTTTTTCCCTAGTAGTTTTTCCTAATAGTCCATTAGGCTTAACTAATAGTATTATAATCAGTATTCCGAAGGCAACTGCATCTTTAAATATGGAACCTCCATAGGCACTTACAATAGTTTCTATCATTCCAAGGAAAAAGCCTCCAAACATGGCTCCTGGAATTATTCCAATACCACCTAATACTGCTGCAACAAAGGCTTTTAAACCGGGGGCAGCCCCCATAAGGGGATTTATGGTATTGTAGTAAACTCCAACTAGAACCCCTGCAGCTCCTGCCAATGCAGAACCAATTGCAAAGGTGAAGGATATAGTTTTATTTACATCAATCCCCATAAGTTCAGCAGCATCCTTGTCAAGGGATACAGCTCTCATGGCTTTTCCTATTTTAGTTTTATGGACGACATATTGAAGCCCAAACATTAATAAAATGGTGATTAAAAGGATGTATATGTTTTTGGAATCTAGTATTACCTTTCCATTAAATAGTGTTAATCTATTGCTTTTTAAAATTTCTGGAAATGTTCTTGTATCTGGTGTTACAAAATACATCATAGTATATTGTAAAAACAAGGATACACTAATGGCGGTAATAAGTGCTGCTATTCTTGTTGAGTTTCTTATAGGTTTATATGCAACTTTTTCTATAATCATTCCAAGGATGCTACAAATAATCATGGATATTAGTAGAGAAGGGAAAAAGCCTAAACCTAAAAAGGTTGTTAATGCATAGCCTACATAAGCTCCCACCATATATATATCACCATGGGCAAAATTTATTAAATTGATAATTCCATATACCATTGTATAGCCAAGGGCTATTAGAGCGTAAATACTTCCTAATGATATTCCATTTATTAGTTGTTGTAATGTTTGTTCCATTTTCAGATACTCCTTTTCTTATTGGGACAAGGTCTTAGAGGAAAATCCTAGAGACCTTGTCCTAATATATTATTTTGGGTCTAACTTTTTCAAGAAGGTAGGTACTCCATCTTTCATCTCTATTATGGTTACAGACTTAACTGGATTATGTTTTTCATCTATAGAAAATGTTCCTGTAACTCCTGTAAAATTAGTAGTTGATTCAAGGGCCTCTTTTAATTTTTCAGAATTAGCTTCACCAGCTCTTTCAAGAGCATCCTTTAAGAAATAAACCATATCATACCCTAAAGCATTAAAAGCATCAGCTTCTTTACTGTATTTAGCTTTAAATCTTTCTTTGAATCCTTTAACTTCTTCAGAGTTATCCATTGGTGAATAATGACTTGAATAGTAAACATCATTTAAAGCATCTTTTCCTGCAATTTCAGTAAGTTTTGGAGATTCATATCCATCAGCTCCCAGAATAGGAATATTTAATCCTAATTCCCTTGCTTGTCTGATTATTAGACCTACTTCTTCATAATAACCAGGAACAAATAATACATCCGGATTTAATCCTTTTATATTGGTCAATACTGCTTTAAAGTCTGTATCCTTAGCTTGGTATGCTTCCTCTGTTAATATATTTCCCCCTAAATTTTTATAAGTTTCTTGGAAATTTTGTGATACTCCTTTGGAATAATCACTAGTACTATCGTTTAAAATAGCTGCATTTTTTAAACCTAAATCATCGTAAGCAAACTCTGCCATCATAATTCCTTGGAAGGAATCGCTATAACAAGTTTTAAATATATATTCCCTAACTTTACCATTGCTATCAACAGTGATATCGTCTGCTGTAGCAGAGGCTGATATTAAAGGGATTTTATTTTGCATTGCAGCAGGGGAGGCAGCTTTTGTATTTCCAGATGTAGCTGGTCCCAATAATACAACTACATTATCCCTGGTAGCTAATCTTGTAGAAACATTGGCTGATTCTGAATCCTCTGATTTATTATCAACCTTAACAGGTTCTATTTGCTTTCCTAATACTCCACCATCTTTATTAATCTCTTCTATAGCCAATTCTGCACCTGCTGTCAGCCCTTGACCATAGGTAGCAACAATACCAGATAATTCATAATTTAACCCTACTCTAATTGTATTTGAATCATTCTTGCTAGTAGATGAAGTACATCCTGCAAGAAGACTTAATGTTAAAATCAATGTTAATGTTATTAGTAATATTTTTTTCATTTAATACACCTCTTCTGATATAAATTTTTGAACTAAAAAAGCCTCTACATGTATGTCTATACATATAGAGGCTAATATAAGCGTTACCACTCTACTTTATAATTATTTTACAATAATTAACTCAATAGGTTCTATAGGTTTTATATTAAATCATTAAAATCCTATCTTAAACCCTAGCTTTTTAACGGGGCTTGCCGATATAGCTTACTTGGTTCAGCTATATAACTCTGAAGTGATAGTTTACTATTTAATCAATGCTGGTTCCCACCTAATCCAGTTCTCTGTAATTGATTTTTCTAAATAGCTCACGCTTCATCTTAGTCTTTAAATATTATTGAATTGAAAATTAATGAGATTGCAATCTTCATTTTGTAATTAGAAACTACTTTATCACGATAAATTATTTTTGTCAATATATTATCGACAAATTTTTAGCATTTTCTAAAAATACTGACAAACAGATTTTATAAGACTTACTCTAGATGAAAAAAACATTGAGATAATTATAAATAAACTAGGGAATTAATAATCACAATATAATATAATAGAGTTAACAATTACGATAGGGGGTGAGGTTTTGAGGTTTCTGCTGTTAAATAGATATAAGATAGTTCTATTTCTACTTATAATCATTTCAGTATTACTAACTAGTTGTAAGCCAATTAAAGATAAAGTAGAATTACCTTTATCTATGGATGAATCGGAAAAAGTAGAGGTATCTAAAGATAATATATATGTTATTTCAGAAGGTAGTACCGTTGAAACAAGGTATTCAACTCCAGAAGGATTTAAAAGAGTAGAAGTAGAGGAAAATAGTTTTGGACAATTCTTAAGAAATCAAAAGTTAAAGCCCTATGGAGAAAAGGTATTGTATTACAATGGTAGAGAGAAATCCTCTAGGGGAGTATATGATAGTGTAATGGATGTTGATATTGGAGATAGAGATCTTCACCAATGTGCAGATGCCATTATGCTTTTACGTGGAGAATACTTGTATTCCATTGGCGCTTATGATGAAATAAAATTCAAATTCGTATCTGGCTTTACAGCTGAATATAGTAAATGGATGGAAGGTTATAGAATTAAAGTGGAAGGAAATGATGTAAGCTATTATCAAGGTGCTGAACCATCAAATACCTATGAAGATTTTAGAAAGTATATGAATATGGTTATGGCTTATGCTAGCACTCTATCTTTAGAAAAGGAACTAGAACCTATGGATATAGAAGATATGGAAATAGGAGATGTATTTATAATTGGTGGTAGTCCTGGTCATGGGGTTATAGTCGTAGATATGGCAATAAATGAAATAGGTGAGAAGATATTCATATTAGCTCAATCCTATATGCCCGCCCAACAAACTCA
Organism: Clostridium sp. Cult2; assembly: GCF_021655075.1. GTDB lineage: Bacteria > Bacillota > Clostridia > Tissierellales > Tepidimicrobiaceae > Schnuerera. The sequence goes on along the minus strand of NZ_PPXX01000023.1, from coordinate 2,622 downwards.
AATACTCATAAATCCTAAGGATAAAAGTATTACCCCTTGGTATTCACTAAAGGATAAAGAAAAACTCATAACTCCTGAATGGGTTTTTGAATTAGATACATTGAGAAGATTTAAAGGATAAATGTAGTTATTACAAAAGGAGTAGTAATATATTATTAATTATTACTTATAAAAAAATCATTAGATTGGAGGGAAATAGATGTCTGATAAAAGATTTATAACAGTTCATAAAGAAGGAAGATTGTCAGGTTTTAAAGTAATAGTAGATAGTAAAACTGGTGTAAATTATCTATTTACTTGGGATGGGTATGCAGGCGGAATGACTGTATTGTTAGATAAAGACGGTGAACCAATTATTACACCATTAGATGTATATTAGTTAGGAGTGATTCATAGATAATATAAAGATGAGAAGAAGATAAATATTATTATTTATTGAATTGTAAAATAAATAAATGATATAATCTAAATAGGAATATATTGGAGGTGGTCCTTAAGGTGGATGAAAAGGTATATACTTTACTAGAGAAGCTTTATATAGAAGTTCAGGGCATGCAGGCAGAAATTCAAGACATAAGAGAAACTATAGTCACTAAGGACGACTTAAAGAGTTTTGCAACGAAGGATGACTTAAATAATTTTGCTACGAAGGATGATTTAAAGAACTTTGCAACGAAGGATGATTTAAAGAACTTTGCAACGAAGGATGATTTAAAGAACTTTGTGACTAAGGATGATATTAAGAATCTTGCAACTAAAGATGATTTAAATATGTTAGCAGAGGAGCTTCATACTGAAATTCAAACTGTATATGATGAATTAGTAGAACTACGGAATGATTTAAGTACAATGGAGATGTTGACGACTAAAAATGCTTACGATATTGCTAAATTAAAAGCTATACGTTAAAGATGGGATAAAGATAAATGCTAAACTTATTAAGCCTTGTCCAGTATGGGAGGTTTAATAAGTTTTTTCATTAGTAATGTTTTTTTAGGGTAGAAAATTAATATTTACAAAAGAAAGGCGAATTTATATAAAAACTGGAAGGATACGTTTATATAAAGCCATAGGATATTTAGAAAATTCAGCATAGTTGATATTGAATGTGTTTAGTGAAGGGGGAAAATTATGAATAAAAAGACTATTAATCTAATAGGAAAATGCGGATTCTATTGTGGTAGCTGTCCCACTTATGTTGAAGGGGAGTGTGCAGGTTGTAGAACAGCACATAATAAAGGAGATTGCTATACATTTGATTGTGTAGATAACAAAAAAATTGATTACTGTGGACTATGTGAAGATTTTCCATGTGACGAGATAATGACAAAAGAGAAAGCGACAGTTTTAGATTTAAGATGGTTACAGTGGAAGAGGTTTCAAAGGGATAATAAAAACAAGGAGGAGTAAACATATGAGACATTATTCAGTGAAGGCCAATAAAAATATATTTACTACTTATGCTGGTCTAACAGTTTCTGGATATAATCTTGCAGAAAATAGTTGTGCTAAAGATATTATAAATTCAATAAGAAAAATTAAGTATGATAAAGATATTATTGATTATTTTAAAAAAGCTAGAACTTCAATTTGTAAAGTTAACCCATATTGGCCAAAGGCTTTTTTATGATGATATAAATAATGCGGGGACAAATGCAAATTTACATAAGGATTATGGTTTTATTTATGTTCCTATTATTCTGGAGCAAATTTTCACTAATTGGAGAGGATTAGATAATTTTGATGGATTTATAGAGGATTGTTTAAATGCTTGTAAGAATTGTTTATTTGGAGGGATATAATGATAACGTATTATAGAAACACAAAATATTGGAATAATGTATTTAGTAAGGCTGATGTAAGTCCTATTACATCTAAAGGTATAGGGCATGGTGATTTAGATAAGGCTTTAGATTGGCTTTGTCAGGATTCAAATTCAATACTTGATTTTGGATGTGGTAATGGAGTCTGGTTATTTAAGTGTTATTTAAGAGGGACAAAAGTTCATAGAGGTATTGATATTGCAGAGGAAGGAATTAAAATTGCTAGGGAAATTCAAAAAGTGAGTAAAAAAGAGAATTTTATTTTTACCGTAGGAGGAGTCGAAACATTAGAATCTATTCCCAATGATTCCTTTGATGGTGTAATTCTTTCGAATATTATTGATAATTTAATTCCATCAGACGCTATTAAAGCATTATCAGAAGTAAAACGTATTCTTAAAATAGATGGTAAAGTGTTAATAAAATTAAATCCTTTCCTTACAGATGAACAAATTAAGGAGTGGGATATTAAGATTATTGAGAAGAATTTTTTAGATGATGGATTGTTTTTATGGAATCAGACTACTGAAGAATGGACTAAATTATTAGGAAGTTATTTTAGCATTGTGAAGTATAAAGATATTTATTATCCTGAACACGAACAATACAATAGATTATTTTTGCTTTGTAATGATAAGAAAGGGGAAAAATTATAAAAAGATCCTTGACCTGTAGTTAACTCCAGTATATATACTGTATTTAGTCCAGCTAAGAATTGTCAATAAGAAACTTGAAAATATTTGATATACCGGTTGGACTAAAAAAGAGTAACTTTAATAAGCCTTTTGAAAGGTTATGA
>NZ_PPXX01000022.1 GCF_021655075.1 Clostridium sp. Cult2 | reverse complement strand
TATTAATATTGATATTTAAAACATAAACTATTTTCACCATTAAATTTAAAAAAATAGTTCAAAACAAATATTTTGGGTACAAGCATAATAAAGGTATATTTAAATTTTTGGAGGGGATTGAATTGTTATACAAAATCATCAATGATTTTCCCAATGAAATTCTAAATGAAGAGAGCCAAGGGCCATATATATCTTTATATCAACCTACTCATAGACAAAGTTCAGAAACTAAACAGGATATTATTAGATTTAAAAATTTGGTAAGACAGGTAGAAGAGTCATTAAAACAAAAATATCCTAAAAGAGAAATAATGCCTATTTTAAAACCTTTATATGCTTTAGGAGAAGATTATGAATTTTGGAAGCATAGTTATGATGGTATAGCTGTATTGTTAGTCGATGGTAAATGTGTAATTTATAAGTTACAACGTAAAGTTGAAGAACTGGCCTTAGTATCTGATAGTTTTTATATTAAACCTTTAATTAGAAAATTTCAATCTGCAGATGGCTATCAACTTTTAGGATTAAATAGAAAGGAATTTAAGTTGTTTGAAGGTAATAGATATACTTTAGATCAGCTGGAATTAGCACCAGATATTCCTAGTACAATAACAGAGGCTCTTGGTGATGAATACACAGATTCTTATTTAAAAGCAGCTTCCTATGGAGGCGGAGATAGGGCAATGTTTCATGGTCATGGATCCAAAAAAGATGAAATTCAAATCGATATAGAAAGGTTTTTTAGGTTTGTTGATAGGACAGTGCTAGATAGATACTCTAGACCATCTAAATTACCTTTAATGTTGGTAGCTTTACCTGAATATCACACACTGTTTAAAAACTTAAGCCATAACCCTTATCTAATGGAAAATGGCATTAAAGTAGATTTTGATTCTCTAAGTTTAAATGAACTTAGGGAGAAAGCATGGGAACAGATGGAGTCCGTTTACTTAAATAGAACTAAAGAATTGGTGGAAAGATTTGAAAATGCTAGAGCTCAATTTTTAGGTTCCGATGATTTAGCTCAAATAGCAAGAGCAGCTTTAGAAAATAGAGTTCAAACCATATTGGTAGAAGATGATAGGGTAGTATCCGGTAAAATAAATCCAGAAACAAATCAAATAGAGGAAGGCAATCTAGAAAATCCATTAATAGGGGATATATTAGATGATTTAGCAGAGATGGTATTCAAATCCAAAGGAGAAGTTGTAGTATTACCAAAGGAAAGAATGCCTTCAAATACAGGAGCTGCTGCCATATTTAGATTTTAAATATGAAAAATATAGGAACCCTATTATGACGATAGGGTTCCTAAACTATTCAATTCTATAATCTTTAATATAAGGTCTACAGCTTTTTCCATTTCAGTCTTTTCTACCGAACCATTGAATCCAACTAAATGGTAGAACCCTTCATAATACTCTGTCTATTCTGGTCTTTCATTTACCGGTAGCATTGAGTTTAATTCCATTCCTATTAACATTGAGTTTACCATCATGTTTTTAGCAGTACCTGGATGAATATTTGTTCCTTGTATAGATATTTTAGCGGTGGCTGCATTGAAATTTTCGTATTCTAATTCACCGATAGGGCCGGCATCTACTGTATAGGCAAAATCAGCATTAAACTTTTCCACATCAAAAAAATCAGCACCTCTACCAATTTCCTCGTCAGGAGTGAAACCAATCTTTATAGTACCATGGGGGATATCTGGGTTATTAATTAAATATTCGATGGCAGTTATTATTTCAGCAACTCCAGCTTTATTATCTGCCCCAAGTAAAGTTGTACCATCTGTAGTTATTATAGTTTCACCTAAAATACTAGGTTAGAAAAATAAATTCTTATAAAAGAAAGGTTAATGATAATAATACTTTTAGACTATTTATACAAATATAATAAAAATAGGAAATTTAGCACCTATTGAATAAAGAAAAATTGTGTTATAATTCATGTTTTGTAAAAAAAGTTTGTGGTATAATATGAATAAGAGATTTTGAGGAAGAAATTAGTTTATCAATTACTTTAATCCTGCTAATATATTAAAAATATTAATAGAAATAAATGAAATTTAGATTGGAAATTTATCAATCAAATGGTAAAATTAATAATAGTGTTGCTTAATTTTCTAATGACAACAGAAGGATGTTAACTATTTTACTAACAAAATAATAAGGCTGAAGGGAATGGGGAAGATGAGTAGGGAACGTTTATTAGAAGAGTTAAAGACAGAAATTGAAACTAAAAGAAATGAATTGAATCTTTTAGCAGTAAAGGATATAAACAGGGATGAAGTACTGAAATTTAGTATAGAATTAGACAGGCTTATAGATAAGTATTATAATGTGCAGTTAGATAAAAAATGAGCAGTTGTTTAATATTTATCTGCTCATTTTTTATTACGATTAATAATTTGAACCAAATAAAACTAAATAAGAGAGTATAAAATGGATAGTGCAATTAAAACTATTAATATTCCAATAATCCAATACAATACCTTTTTTCGTATAAAGAAAAATTTCAATAGAACCACCCCTTATTAATCATGGTATTATAATCTATTTGAAATATATATAATATATGCAAGCATTTTAAATTTAAGGTTTTAATTAATGATTTCTAATGATATATTATAGGTAGAGGAAAATTAAAGGAGGAATTTGTTATGGCAGTAAAGATACTCAGTGATAGTGCTTGTGATTTACCTAAAGAGATATTAGATAAATATAATATAGATATAGTTCCAATTATTGTTATAAAAGATGATGAAGAGTATTTAGATGGTGTCACTATCGACCCAAAAGATTTGTATTATGATATGAGAGCAGGACAGGTTTATAAAACAGCACAAATAGCTCCAAAAATGTTTGAAGAGAAATTTACTGAATTAGCCAACAAAGAGGAAGATGTAATATACATAGCTTTTTCATCAGGACTTTCAAGCACCTACCAAACATCTGTAATAGTTAGAGACTCCCTAAAAGAAAAATATCCTAATATGAATATAGACATAGTAGATTCAAAATCAGCTTCAGTAGGCTTCGGATTATTAGTTCATAAAGCTGGCAAAATGGCCAAAGAAGGTAAAAGTAAAGAAGAAATTTTAAGGATGTTAGATTTTTATGTGGACCATATTGAACATATATTTACCGTAGATGATATAGAATATTTATTTAGAGGGGGAAGAGTTACTCGTACTCAAGCCTTTGTGGGAGGGTTACTGAATATTAAGCCCATTTTAGATGTGTCAGAAGAAGGTAAATTACAGCCACTAGAAAAGGTTAGAGGTCGGGCGAAAGTATTAAAAAGAATGATTCAAATAATGGAAGAGCGTGGGGGGAAGGCAGACTTAAAAAATCAAACTATTGGTATTAACCATGGAGATGATTTAGAAGGTGCAATGAAATTAAAAGAGATGATTGAAAAGGAATATGGTTGTAATGATTTTATTATAAATATTGTAGGATGTGCTATAGGAGCTCATTCTGGTCCTGGCACTTTGTCGGTATTTTTCTTAAATGAAAAACATGAAGATTAATAATAAATCCAGGTAATTGCCTGGATTTATTATTATATCACGATGAAATATTAATGAGATTATTAAGTGAAGAATACGATAGTTATAAAAAAGTATAGACAAATTCAATCAATAGTAGTATAATAAATAATGTTGATTGGGTATGCACCTTTAGCTCAGACGGTAGAGCAACTGACTCTTAATCAGTGGGCCCAGGGTTCGAGTCCCTGAAGGTGCACCATATAAACTCTGTAACTATTTTAGTTACAGAGTTTCTTTTCTGAAAAATCTTGAAAGAAAAATTCTAGCATACAATTTGAAATTAGCATTTAATTCACGAGCGCTCATATGATAATATATAAGAAAGATATATTAAGGCGCTTTTTCTTTTTCCACTTATATGGAGGTGGCAAAATGGTGGGAGAACACTTTTTTCAATTTGTTGATTTTTTTCCCATACCTATCGTAATTTTTGATTTAGATGGAACCTTATCTTTTATTAATCGAGAATGCTGTGAAGCGTGGGGTATACTAAATCCAAAAGATGTCATAGGTATATTTAATGTTATAAACGACTTTGTAGTAAATGATGAATTAGAACTAAGGGATTTTATAAAATTGGCTTTTAAAGGAGAAAAGGTTTCAATTTCAGAAATAAGAGTGCCACTAAATTATATGAGGACCATTTATAAACATAATAATATAGATTTTAAAATTGATTCCATGTATCAGGATATAATCTGTTTTCCAATATTGAACGAATTCAATAATATTGACTATATAGCCGCAGTTTTTATAAAAAAAAGAATTTATAAAGGGCGCTTGGAAATTGCAAAAGCTAAAGAGTATATGGAAGATCATTGGATTAACAAGTTTGAATTGGAAACAGTAGCAAAAGCAGTAAATTTAAGTACATATCATTTTTCTCACCTATTTAAGATGTATACTGGTGAAACACCTTTCAGTTATTATAAAAAAATCAAACTCCAAAAATTGAAGGAGAAATTGTGTGATGAAAACATTGGAGTAGCTGATGCTTTTGCTGCCTGTGGTTTGGATTACAGTGGATATTATGCTAAGATATTTAAGGAGATGGTAGGAATGTCACCATCACAATATCGAGAGATGGTATTAAAGAATAATAAAAAGTAGAAAAAAGGCTTTAAAGTCAATATGACTTTGAAGCCTTTTTTGAGTTAGCAATATCTGTACTTACATTAACAATAACGATACTATGCTCTTTACGCACAATTTAGTATAATAAAGTACCAACATTTATAACAAGGAGTATCATAGTTTTTAATAATGGAGTCTGAATATTTTATCTAGGAGGTGAAAAAATGCTTTTGGAAAAAAGATATAAATTAATAACGTCATTAATTGTATTTTTAACAGTATTTGCTATTATCTCTATGCCATTGCAAGCTGCAAAACCATCAAAACCATCAAAACCACCTGTTTCTTTAAAAAACAATCTACCAGTGATTTCTCAAGGCGACCAACCTATCAATATTAATATTAATCAGAATTCATCATTAACCCTTTCATTTAATGCTACAGATAAGGATAAAAAGGATACCTTAACCTGGAGTATAGGTACAAATTCAAATCACGGAACTGTTGCTTTGAAACCTACTGAAGGTAAAACAACAAGTCTAACTTATAAACCATATACAGATTATATAGGTAATGATAGCTTAAGACTAATGGTAACTGATAATAAAGGTGGTTCAGATTCAATCGATTTAAACATTACAATAAAGCCAGTAATTCCACAACCATCAATATCTTATGTATCTTTAGGTGATTCTATCGCTACTGGTACAATTTATCCTGGAAAAACAATTACTTCTTATGTTTCTTATTTTTATGAGTATATCAAGTCCCGGAATCCAGGTGTGAATGTGAATTTGACTAGACTTGAAAAAGATGGCGACAGGACCAATGAGCTTTTGTTTAAATTAAATAACGATTCCAACATGATAACTGCGGTGAGAGGTGCAAATGTAATAACTATTTGTATTGGTGGTAACAACTTAATGCAGGCGGCAAAGAGTAGTGGTTCTATTAGTGGATATGATTGGAATAATATTAATACTACTATAGCAGATCAAGGGCTTAGTGATTTTAATACACACTGGAATCAAATTATAAATAGGATAAAATATCTTAATTCAAATACTGTATTAATTGTAAATACAACATATAATCCATATAATACTTCTGACACAACTTTACATGAATTAGTGGATTCTTATTTGTTTAGAAATGATGGCAGTGGTTTAAATGATACAATTAACAACAATACTAATTTAGGGTATTCAGTTGCTAATGTGTTTGCAGGATTTGATTATTATTCAAGCAATATGGGATCAATAACTTACTTCTATCCAAGGCCATGGGATATTTGGGGCACTTTGACTCGAAATCCACATCCTAATGCAGCTGGGCAAAATATCATATATGAGTATATAAAAGCAGCTTATTCAAGATAGGATACAAAATCTAAATAAACATTAATAGCTATAGTTGTAGGAATAACTTCCATAGCTATAGCTTTTTTCTTGAACTTCACCTCCACACTCTCCAGTTACAAATCCTAAAGCAAAAGTATTTTTTCGTGGGTATTCTATAAGCATAACTTCATCAAATAATTGTTTATCCTTTAATGTAAAAGCATTAATTATTTGCTTAACCCCAGTATAAATTTTAGAAACAAAAGGCAATTTTTCAAAAAGTTTTTCTACTCCTCTAGCTAGTTTTACCACTGCATAATTAGAAATAAAAAATCCTGTTAATAGAATTAAAACGATTCCAAAGAATAACCCTATTCCAGGAAAGGATATACCTGTTATGGCTACGATAATGCTACCAATAAACTTATCTAAAGCTGTTATAAACCAAAATAATACATATAAAGTAATAGCTAATGGCAACATAGCCAAAAGTCCCTTTAAAAACAGAGAGCGTAGCTTTTTCATATGAAGACCTCCTAAGAGAAATTGATAATTATGCTATAATCAATTATATACTAAATAGAAAAGAATTGTATTAAATTTTATATATTATAATACAAATAAATATAATCTCCCATAAGGGACTACTATACTAACTTGGGTATATAATATATAATAAACTAAAAAAGAAATTAGGTGATTTTGTGGAGAATATTGCAGCCTTCTTTGATATTGATGGCACCCTTTTTAGGAATTCTTTAATGATACAACATTTTAAAAAATTAATTAAATATGAGGTTATAGATCCATCTATATGGTATAACAAAATAAAACCAGTTTATGAGGAATGGGAAAAGAGATATGGAGATTTTGAGCATTACCTAGAAACCTTAGCCGAGGTATATATTAATGAATTAAAAGGTGTAAACAAATCCTATATTGAATTTATTGCTTCCCAAGTCATTAATGTAAATGGTGACATGGTGTATAAATACTCAAGAGATCAAATTGACTGGCATAAAAGCCAAGGACATAAGGTGTTTTTTATATCAGGTAGTCCAGATTTTTTAGTTTCAAAGATGGCTGAGAAATATGGTGTAACTGAATGTAGAGGTACAGCTTATTTAGTTGATGATGAAAATAATTTTACTGGTGAAATAGTAAAGATGTGGGATTCTGAAAATAAACAAAGAACATTAAATGAATTCTTAGAAAGATATGAGGTAGATTTAAAGAATAGTTATGCTTATGGGGATACGACTGGCGATTTATCCATGCTTAGGATGGTAGGAAATCCTATTGCTATTAATCCTAATAGAGAATTTCTATTAAGTATTAGAGAAGATGAAAACCTCTCTAAAAATACAGTAATAATCGTTGAAAGAAAAGATGTAATATATAGATTACAACCAGATGTAGAAATATTGCAATAGATTTGTTAAATAAAATCTACAAAATAAGGACATAATCCATATGTAGAACTATAGTTGAAATTGAAGATAGAAGAGGTGATTAGGATGAAAAGATTTTTATTTTTAATAAGATTAATATTATTAATTTCTCTAGTGCTTACAGGTTGTGGGAGAGTGAATAAGCCTGAAGGAAACAATTCTTCAGATGAGGGAAAGACAATTGTTGAGCCAGATGAAGAAAATTTGACTATTAAAGATTTTTATCCTTTTAAAGAAAACATGAAGATGGAATATGAGGGAATTGGCAATGAATTCGCAGAGCAAACTACATTTTTTGAATTCATCCAGGGCAATAGAGGCCAACTTAAAATATTCAATCCTGGTACGGTGGTGGTGAAGGTACTAGAGTATGATGATGGAGAATTAAGGGAAATATTTAGCGAAGGAGAGTTTTATCATATTGAAAATATGTTAAATATTCCCAGCGAAAAAACCAATATAATTTTAAAGGAACCATTAAAGGTAGGTACATCATGGAGCACTTCTGATGGTTATAAAAATAGTATAACTGGGCTAGATGTAACTGTTGAAACCCCATACAAAACTTTTAAGGCTCTTGAAGTCACTACTGAATTAGGAGAGGGTAGAAAACAATTAAATTACTATGTAAAAGGAATTGGACTTGTAGCTTATATTTATAAAGATGGTGATTTTGAAGTAAAGACTCTATTGGAAGAAGTGGAAAATGAACCTTATCAAATGGATATTAGGTTTTATTATCCTATGGAAGAGGATATTAAAACAGCATACATGGATAAAGATATAGAATTTAATACCAATGGAAGTATAACGGAAATATTAGAATATAGTATTAAAAATCCTGGTAAGAAAGGCTTAATTCCCCCTATTTCAAAAAATACGAAGATCAATTCTATAGAATTGGATAGAGGAAATCAAATAGTTAGAGTTGATTTTTCTAAGGAATTATTATCAGAAATGAATGCAGGCTCTGCAATGGAAATGGAAATAATAAAGAGTATTGTAAATACTTTTGGCAATCACTATGGAGTAGAGAGAGTATATATTTCAACAGAAGGTATTCCATATAGTTCTGGACATTTTGCAATAAAAGAAGATGAATTTTTTACAGTAGATTATTCTAATATAGAAGAATATAATGACTAGTAAATGTGAGAGAACCCCATTTAAAAGGGGTTCTCTCATATTAGCTAAAAATCATCCACATTGCTGTTATCATTACCGTCTTTATTGTCATTCTTGTTCTTGTTTTTATTTTTGCCTACATTTTTATTGCCTTTTTGATTCTTGAAAGAATCTTTTTTGTTTTTACCCACTTCAAACCTCCTCAATCCAAATTTTTAATGTAATTCTTCCTCTATAGTATTCCAAATTTATTAAAAAATATAATAAAAATAAATAGGGATATAGTGAAGATTTTAGATTGATGTTAAAGTTCAACTTAAGACTTCATGTGGCTAAAATTAAAGATTATAAGAGTTAATGTAGTACATTAGGTTAACCTATAGATTTTCTAATTCTAATAGAAATCTTGATGGACTAACCTTTTTGTCATTCCTGTTAATATAGGTAATTAGAGTTAAATGTTTTTTTGCCCTTGTCATGCCTACGTAGAATAGTCTTCTTTCTTCTTCTAAAGATTCAATATTTCCCTTCTTGAAGGCATCGATACTGTTTATGGTTGGAAAGTCTCCATCAATTAAATCGATAATATAAACCCTCTTGAATTCCAAGCCTTTAGCAGAATGTACTGTGGATAATGTAATACCTTCTCTTACATTTTTTGATTGAATACAAAGATATTCTAAATATTTTAATCGTCTAATAAATTTTTTTAAATCAACAGTTCTATAAGCTATAATTTTTAGATATTCTAAAATTGTCCTAAGTGAATCCATAGTATGGCCAAATTTCATGCAGCTTTCTCTTAAATAGTCCTCATATCCTAATTTTTTTTCAATATGGTAAATACCTTCATAGGGTTTCAACTTGGATAATCTTTTGAAGTTCAATTTCAAATCCAAAAAATTATTTTTATAAAATCCCTTTATTCCAGGAAGGCTTAATAGTCTATCAAACACTGATTTATTAGAATTTAACGTTTTTATATAGTTAATCTGTTTTTTAGAGATAAAGCCATTCATCTTAAAATATATTTTTTCAAAGGATTGAATATCTGTATTATCATAAGATAATAGGAAAAAGTTAATGATATCCTGTACTAGCCAATGATTAAAAAACTTTATATTTGCATCTTTCATGTAAAAAGGAATATTATTTCGCTCTAAACTCTCTATAATGCCTATAGCAGATATATTGTTTCTAAATAGGATAGCTGTATCATTATGATTATTTATTTCTTTTAATTGCTCTATTATATATTGGTATTCCTCTTCTAAATTATTAACTTTTACTATATTTATTGGTTCAATATACTGGTTTTCAGTAAAAACATTCTTATTATATCTTAAAGTGTTTTTCTTAATAAATTTATTGGATAGGGAAACTATATTTTTAGAAGAACGATAATTTTGTTCCATATAGAATATTTTGCTATCTTTATAAATTCTACTAAATTCAAACAGTCCCTGAGGATAAGCCCCTCTAAAACCATAGATGGACTGGTCATCATCAGCAACTATAAATAGATTATTCTTAGGATGAGCTAAAGTTTTAATAATTTCTAACTGAGCTTTAGATGTATCCTGACCTTCATCTACTTGTATGTATTCATATCTATTCCTATATTTGTCTAATAGATAGTTATCCTTTTTTAATATTTCCAAAGATAATGTTAACATATCATCAAAATCTATTAAATTATTGGTTTTTTTATAGTTTTCATAGGTATTAAAAATATGATCAAAATTATCTATATCTAATTTAAATTCTAATAGAAAATCTTTTGTAGTAATAAGCATATTTTTAATGTATCCTATGGAATTTATCAGAGACTCTAGTTTTTCTTCTGTAATATAATCTTTATTTACAGAAAAGTATATGTCTTTTAGTAAATTAATTTTATTCATTTTTTTACTATTATCTTCAATGAGGGTATATCTATTTTTGTTTTTAAAAGCATATTCTCTTATCAAACTATAAGTAAAACTATGAATAGTTGAAAAATGAACTGGTACATGAGAGATATCCCCATAGATATTATTGAACCTATATTTCATATCTTTAGCAGAAGCTCTACTAAAGGTAATAGACAATATTTTCTCAGGACTTACATTTTTATTAAGTATTAGATTGGCAGTTCTATGGATTAATACCGTAGTTTTACCTGCTCCTGGTACAGCTAATACCAAAGCTGGACCCTTAATATGAGAGATAGCTTTTTTTTGTTCCTTGCTTAAATTCATAAAAACACCTACTTCTATTGGACTATGTTCCATATCTTATAATCTATCATAGATTTTATTTTTTAAAAAGTATTAAAATTTCCTTGACAAAGTAAGACAGGGGGATTGATTATAATTACAGAAAATAGGGTAATATTTGATTTAGTATAGTATAATACTATATGAAGGTTAGAGGTGATTATTATGAAAAAAGGTTTAAAATGGTTTGATGAAAAATTAATAAAGGCTATAAATGAAAATATTAAATCTGATTTTTTAGATAGATTTATGCCTAAAATTACAAATATAGGTGGTGTTGTATTTACCACATTGTTTATTTTGGCATTATTGATATTTGGTAAGGGGAAGGCTAGAACAATTGGGATACAAGGCTCTGTAACTTTAGCAATTAGTCAAAGTATTACCTATGGATTAAAAAGCCTATTGAGTAGGGAAAGGCCTTATAATATGCTTAAAAATTTAAATACCTTTGGTATAATTTTGAAGGACTACTCCTTTCCTTCAGGCCATACTTCAGCTAGTTTTTCTGTAGCAACTACTATAGTATTAAACATACCTAAATTAACTTTTGTTGTTTTTGCTATAGCATTACTCATTGGTGTTTCAAGAATTTATTTAGGTGTCCATTATCCAACAGATGTAGTGGCAGGCATTATATTAGGAGTAGGTTCAGCCATTGTAGTCCATATGTATTTAATTAACTATATAAAAAACTTAATCAATATATTTCAAATTTAATATGGATTAAAATTTCATATTGGTGGTATATATTAATATATACCACTAGAAAGGGTGATATAATTGCTAATGAGTAATTTTTTGAAAAACAGGAAATCTACTAGGGATTTTAAGAAGAAGAAATTAGACAGTAGAACTACAGTAGAGGTAATAGAAAATTTTAAAGATTTAGAAGAAGAAGCTAAAAATAAATATTTCAATTTTGTATTATTTGATGAAGGAGATAAAATCTATAAAACTTTAGATGGTTTAGCAGGTTATGCAGGGGTAATGATAGAAAGCCCTTATTATATAGGGATTAGGTTAAAAGAAGTTACTGAAACATCTATTATTACAGCTTCTTATTATACTGAGAAATTGATGACTAATTTAACAAGGTTAAATCTAGGTAGTTGTTGGATTAACGTAAAAATGGTAGATAAGGACATTAAAGCGGATGTTCTAGGAGAGGACAATAAAAATATTGGGTACTTAGTAGCCTTTGGCTATCCTAAAACTAAAAACCCTTTTGTTCAGGAACCAGCTAGTTCTAGATATGCAGTAAACCAGATAGTTTATAAAGATAGAATAGGTAATCCTATAACTATAGAGGAATTAGAAAGCAGAGGATTAGATGATTTATTTTACTACATACGATTTGCTCCTTCTAATTACAATTTACAGCCTTGGAGATTTATCTTAAAAGATGCGAAGATCCTCCTGTTGTTAGAATATTCAGAAGAAGGTAGAACAGATCTTATGGACGCAGGAATAATAATGTATTATTTTGAGGCTTTAGGAGAAGTTATTGGATTGAAAAAAGGATGGCATCTGGTAGATGAGGCTGATATAGAGTATGGTGAATCTAAATATAAGCTTGTTGGGGAATTTGCTTTGTAAAAAACGCCTTTTAAGGCGTTTTTTTATTGACAGCTAAAAAGAGATAGCATATAATAGAATTAAACATATGAGCAAGTGTTCATATGTTTAATAGTAGTGAAGGGGGACATTTTCATGAAAGAATTTATCCTTGGATTAGAAGGACTAAATTGTGCCAGTTGTGCATCAAAAATTGAAAAACTAACAAAGGAAATTGATGGTGTAGACGATGCAACATTAGATTTTGTTTCAAAAAAATTAAAGATTCATGTAGTTGAAGAAAATAAATCAAAAGGGATAATTGATGAAATCAAATATATAATAAAAAGATTGGAACCGGATGTCAAGGTAGTAGAAGAGAATAGTAATCTTCAACCTAATCACCAACATAACCATGGAAATATAAACAAAAATGATATATTTAAAATAATAATTAGTGGAATTTTATTCATAATGCCTTGGATATTCAAATTAGAAGGTGTTCCTAAATTAACAATATATCTTATGGCCTATATTTTAGTTGGATTTGAAATAATTATTAGGGCTATTAGAAATTTACTTGCTGGACAACCTTTTGATGAGAATTTTCTAATGACAGTAGCTACTATTGGAGCTTTTGCTATAGGAGAGTATCCAGAAGGGGTAGCGGTAATGCTCTTTTATCAGGTAGGTGAGTTTTTCCAAGGGTTGGCAGTTAATCATTCTAGAAGATCAATATCATCCTTAGTGGATATTAGGCCAGATTATGCAAATCTAGAGAAAAATGAGGAAATAGTAGTTGTTAATCCTAAGGATGTTCAATTAGGTGATTATATAGTCATTAAACCAGGGGAGAAGGTTCCCTTAGATGGAATAGTCGTGGAAGGAAAATCATCTGTTGACACTTCAAATATTACTGGAGAATCTGTACCAAGAACTATAAACTCAGGGGATATGGTGTTGAGTGGTTTTGTTAACAATGAAGGATTACTAAAAGTAGAGGTAAAAAAGAAATTTCAAGATTCTACCGTATCAAAGATATTGAATTTAGTTGAGAATGCTTCAAGCAAAAAAGCACCAACTGAAAATTTTATAACAAAATTTGCCAAGTATTATACACCAGTAGTGGTATTTACAGCTTTAGCAATTGGCCTTATTCCACCGTTGCTTTTAGGCTATGATATTTCCGACTGGGCTTATAGAGCTTTTGTATTCCTTGTAATATCCTGTCCTTGTGCTTTGGTTATTTCTATTCCATTAGGTTTCTTTGGTGGAATTGGAGGGGCATCTAAAGCAGGGGTTCTTATTAAAGGTGGCAACTATTTAGAAGGGTTGAATGAGGTAGATACTATTGTATTTGATAAGACTGGAACTATTACCAAGGGTACCTTCAAAGTGACAGAAGTAGATAGCTATAACGGAGCTACAACAGATGAAATAATAGAACTAGCGGCTTTAGGTGAATCCTATTCAAATCATCCAATAGGCAAGTCTATAATTGAGGCTTATGGCAAAGAAATAGACAAAACTAAAATTACTAACTATAAAGAAATAGCTGGAAAAGGGATTCAATCAGAAATAGAAGGTAAGAAAGTATTAATTGGTAATAAAAAGCTATTTGAGGATAATAATATTGAAATAGAAGAGAAGGAGTCTATCGGAACAATAGTTTATGTGGCTAAAAATGATATCCAAGTAGGGGCTATTGTGGTATCTGATGAGCTAAAAGAAAACGTAATTAAGGATATTGAAAATATCAAATCTGAAGGAATTAGAGAAACTATAATGCTTTCTGGAGATAAGGAAGAAACTGCTAGAAAAGTAGCAGATTTAGTTGGCATCGATAAAGTTTATGGAGATTTATTACCTCAAGATAAGGTTAATATATTTGAAGAAATATTAAAGGAGGCCAAAGGGAAAGTTGCTTTTGTTGGTGATGGAGTTAATGATGCACCAGTATTAGCAAGGGCTGATATTGGAATAGCTATGGGAGGATTAGGTTCTGACGCTGCTATAGAAGCTTCAGATATTGTAATAATGACGGATGAAATAGGTAAAGTAGCCACAGGTATTAAAATTGCAAAAAATACAAAAAAAATAGTTATGCAAAATATTGTTTTTGCTTTGGGTATTAAACTTATTGTATTAATACTAGGTGCTTTTGGGGTTGCAACTATGTGGGAGGCAGTATTTGCTGATGTTGGAGTTTCAATAATAGCCATACTGAACTCTATAAGAGCATTAAAATATGATTAATTATAGGGCAGACTTGTAAGTCTGCCCTATTTTATTGCACTTAATATTAAAGAATTTGTTCGAAAAAGTAATAATCAACTATTAACTTGTGATAAACTATAAGTAAATATATTGTATCTAGGAGTTGTTGCAAAGATGAAGAACGAATTAAGCAATTTTGACAGAAGAAAGAACTATATAATTCTTGCAGAAAATGCCTATTTAGATGAAAATAGAGAAATGTCTATTAAATTTTATATTAAGGCATTAAAGTTCAAAGGGAGCAAGGCTGATAATATTCAAATTTTGTATAATATCGCCCTTATATATGATGAGTTAGACAATCCTGAAAAGGCTTTGAAGGCCTATGAAAGGATTATAAGATTAGATAAAACCCAAGCTGGAGCCTTATATGGAATGGCAACTATGTATGAAAGACTAAAAGATAAGGAAAAAGCATTAAGGCTATATTTTAAGGCAGTTGAAATAGATCCTGATTATGATAGGGCTTATTTTTATATAGCAAATCTTTATGATGAAATGGAGGATAAGGATAAAGCTATATATTATTATCAAAAAGTTATTAATTTAAACCCTAGAGATTATATAGCTTATAATAATTTGGGTTCCATTTATGAAGAGTTAAAGGATTATGAAAAAGCATATAATATGGTAAAAAAAAGTATTGAAATTGATCCTAATTATTACAAGGCCCTTTTTAATATGGGAGTAATATACAAAAAATTAAATAATCATAAAAAAGCTATAGAATATTACGATGAATCTATTAATAATAATAATAGTTATTCGGATTCATATTTAAATAAATCAGCCATATATATTGAAGAAGGAAAACTTGAAGAGTCCATTGAAGTATTGACTGAGGGAATTAAATATAATCCTTATGCTAAATATTTGTACTATAATAGGGCTTGTTGTTATGCGAAGCTGAATGAAATAGAGAAAGCTATCAAGGATTTAAGAAAAGCTGTAATATTATACCCCAAAATATTAGAGATGGTTGATGTTGATGAGGATTTAGATAATTTAAGACATGATGAAAGATTTATTTCTTTACTTAATCAAAAAGATGAAGATATTTGATAATGTAGATTGTTTCTGGTATATATTAAGATAGAATTATCTATAGAAAGGAAATGATAAATGGTTATTATTAAAACTGAACATGAAATAGAAATGATGAAAAGAGCGGGAAGATTATTGGCAAATACCCATAAGGAAATTGCTAAGATTATTAAACCTGGTATTAGTACTTATGAAATAGACCAATTTGTAGAAGAATATTTAAAGAAACATGGAGCAACTCCGGAACAAAAGGGTTATCATGGCTATCCTTATGCTACCTGTGCTTCTATTAACGATGAAATATGCCATGGATTTCCACGAAAGGAATCATTAAATGATGGTGATATTGTAACCATAGATATGGTAGTAAATTTAGATGGTTGGCTAGCAGATTCTGCCTGGAGTTATGGAGTAGGAAATATATCTGATGAGGCTAAGAAGTTGTTAGATGTAACTAAGAAAGCTTTATATCTTGGAATAGAAAAGGTCATAATTGGTAATAGGATAGGAGATATATCCTATACTATTCAATCCTATGTAGAATCAGAAGGATTTTCTGTTGTTAGAGATTTTGTAGGCCATGGTATAGGGAAGAACATGCATGAAGACCCACAAGTCCCTCATTTTGGAATACCGGGGAGAGGATTAAGACTTATGGAGGGAATGGTTTTAACTATAGAACCAATGATTAATGTAGGAAAGTTTGCATGTACCATAGATGATAATCAATGGACAGCAAGAACCATTGATGGGAAACTATCTGCTCAATACGAACATACTATTGCCATAACAAAGGAAGGGCCTCTAATCCTTACAGAACAAGAATAAATATAGGTGCCAGGCACTAATATATTAACTTATTTATTATTAATCTATGTAACAAGTTTGTATGTTAGTGCCAGTGCGGTATATGAGATTAGAAGGGTATAAAATGATTACTTTAGGTTGAAGAAATAGAGGAATTTTAAATTTATACTAGATATAGGAAGGTCTTATATGATTTAATAAAGAATCTAGTATAGAGGAGGCTTTACCATGAAAAGTTTAAAAGCTTTAAAAAAATCAGCATTCTATATCTCCTTTCCCTTTTCTTTAATAGGCTTTTTATTCCCTGTATATGCCCATTCTGTGGGGATATCTGTTATGGAAGTAGGGGTTATATATTCAGCATTTTCATTATTTACTATTTTAATGCGACCGGCAGTAGGGTATTTAATCGACAAAAGAGGAAGGAAGGTTGGAATTGTTCTAGGAATAGTATTTTATTGTTTGATGAACCTTCTATTTTTGATTGGCAATGATTTCAAATATCTATTAATCGCTAGGATTTTTCAAGGTATAGGTAGTTCTTTTCTTTGGATTAGTATAGACACGATTATTTCCGATATAAGTCATAAAAATAACAGGTCAGAAAATTTTGGGATTATAGATGAATCTATAAATAAAGGTAGTTTTTTAGGAGCTTTTATAGGATTTACCATAATATTCAATGACCTTTTTAACAATCCCTTCAAAGCTGCATTTTTTATCTCGTTAGGGGCAAGTTTAATCAGTCTTTATTATAGTGTTTTTAAAGTAGAGGAAACCATAGGAATTAAAAAAAATTATGAAGACGATACAATAAAGAATAGTAAGAGTTTTAATCTATTTTTAATTATCATGGGTCTACATGCTTTTATATCCACTATGACAGCCCATACCTACCTTATATATGTTAGGGAAAATATTACCGATAAATTACATCTAATAAGTTATCTATTCATACCTGGAGCCATTTTATCCATGTTTTTACCCAATAAATTTGGAAAATTTTCCGATAGATATAATAGAGGGAAAATATTATTTATTGGTATTTTTGCTATGGGAATATTATATTATTTAATTCCAGCAACAAATAGTTATTATTATTTTATGATAATAAATACTTTGATTGCTATAACTACAATGTTCTATGGCCCAGCTCAGTCTGCTTTAGTTATTGATGTTGTAGGTGATAACCAAAGGGGCAAATCCTATGGGAAGTATAAATTTGCCCTTGGCATAGGAGGAATTTTGGGACCCATGATAGGGACTTATATATATGAATATATAGGCAATAGAACGGTGTTTAATATTAAAGGAATAATGTTAATTGGTATTAGTATATTGGCATTTAAACTAATAAATGTAAAGGCTGAATTGACAAAGGTTAAAAATTCAAGGGAAACCTAGGCATGCTTTAGACTATCTACTAGTTCTTAGGTGGTGTATTAATGAAAAAACGGGGAAATTATAACTATATATTAAGAAATATATTATATATAGTATTCTTAATTGATATTATCTCTAGGAATATTGGAAATGTAATGAAATTATAATAGACGTAAAAGTAGAATATAAATTAAGTTTTTTTAAGCCTTTCTTGCAGCTATTACATCTACTCCTAATCCTAAAATATTTTTAATAATTATATCTCCACGTTTAATAGGAGCCATAACCTCAGTGGAGTTGAAAATTTTCATGACCTCATCTACCTTATCCTTAGGAATAACCCCTGTAGTCTTTACCGGTAGTCGTTTTATGGTACCATTTTTCAGCAATACTCTACCTGTTAGAACTCTAGAAGGTTCTGTTACTTCTTTTATACCAAATTCCATACCTCTACTGCAGCTATTTCCCTCCACAACATAACCGGAAGGTGTTGAATTACTTTTTGTTATAATAAGTTCACAGCCAATAGGACATGCTTTGCATTTTTTTATAATTTTATCCATTATATTCCCTCCACAAAAAAATAAATATTTATAATATAAACCATATTATTATATCATATTAATGAACGTATATAATTGATTTTAAAAAGCCAAAACTTTTATAAACAAATCTTACGAAATTCTAAATATAAGTTGGTTAATATTATATATATAAGGTATACTTGAAATAAGAAGAATAGATGTTTTTATTAAATAAAAGGAGATAGATGAACTGTGGCAAACAAAAAAAGATACACCAAAAAAGAAGAGATTGCTAACGGGATAACCCATGGATTAGGGGTGTTGTTTGGAATAGTGGCTTTAGTTGTATTATTGATTTTTTCTATTAGGAAAAAAGATACTATTTCCATTGTTGCCTTTAGTATATATGGATTTTGTTTAATATTTATGTACTTATCATCAACCCTTTATCACAGCATAAGAAATGAGAAGGCGAAGAGGATATTAAGAGTATTTGACCATTCATCCATATATTTATTCATAGCGGGAACCTACACGCCTATAGCTTTGCTATCAATGGAGGGTAGATTAAGAATAGGAATTATGGTAGCCATATGGACTATTGCTATATTAGGAGTAATATTTAAAATATTTACAGCTGGCAAATTCGATAAATATAAAGCTATATCATTAATCATGTATATAGCTATGGGATGGATAGCATTATTTACTATAAAACCTATAGTTAGGATGACATCTTTACACTTTATGCTTTGGATACTAGGAGGAGGATTAACCTATACATTAGGAACTATATTCTATAGTAATAAAAAGATTCCTTTTAACCATGCCATTTGGCATATGTTTGTTTTGGGAGGAACGGTACTTCACTTTGTAGGTATATTATTATATTTAGTTTAAGTATGGCATAGATAGTTTTCTGATTTTGGGACTACAATACTTTAATAGGAGTGAATATTATGATTAAAAGCATTGGAAAGGAACAATTTATTATATATTTGGTCACTGTTGGGAAAAACTTGCACTAAAATTCTAATATAATCTATAAAATTTTAAGAAAACACCTAATAAACAAAAAGGTGTTTTTCTTATAAGAAGGAATATGAGAATTTATGTAGAATATTATTGATTATATAAAATTAATCTTAGGGGTGATAGACATAAAACATATTGAAGAAATAACCAAAGAAAATTTTAACCAATGGGTTAAAATGGCATTAGCACTTTGGCCAGATAATGAAGAAAATGAATTAAAGGATGAATTTCATAAGATGCTATCTTCAAAAAAAGAACAGGCTTTTATTTATAAATTAGATGATGAATATATTGGATTTACTAATTTATCTATTAGGAGTGATTACGTAGAAGGTTCTAGTTCAAGTCCTGTAGGTTATGTGGAAGGAATATATGTTAGAACGGAATATAGAAATAATGGTATTGCAAAAGAATTAATTACTAAGGGAGAAGAATGGGCAAAGGAAAAAGGGTGTACACAAATGGGTTCTGATATTGAGTTAGATAATCATATAAGCTATAAATTTCATCAAAAAGTAGGATTCAAAGAAGCTAATAGGATAATTTGTTTTATTAAAGATATTTGATAGTACTATAATATGGAGGAATTTTTAGAAAGATACAGAATATATATGGTAGGTAAAATCAATAATAATTTAAGAAGGGAGTGGAATAATGGCTTTAAATGATATTGAAAAGATCTGTCCTATTTGTGGGAAACTAAATAATTGTCAACATGATCAAGGAGATTGTTGGTGTGAAAAAATTGAAATACCTAAATATATTTTAGATTTAGTTCCAGTAGATAAAAAAGGCAAGGCGTGCATATGTAAATCCTGCATAGAAAAATACAAGAAAAAACCATTAAAGGAGTGAGATTATAAAATGGATATATTAGAAGCTATTTTTACTAGAAGGAGTATTCGTAAGTTTACAGGAGAGCCAATAAGTGAAGAGGATTTAAAAACCATATTAAAAGCTGGATTTCAAGCTCCTTCAGCCCATAACTATGAGCCAAGGGAATATATAGTGGTAAGGGATAAAAAAATAATAGAAAAAATCACTAAATTTCATAAATATTCCAAGATGTTACCTAAAGCAGGCTGTGGAATAATAGTATGTGGAGATAAGGATAAGCAACCAGAGATAGGCTTTCTTATAGAGGATTGCTCTGCTTCTATGCAAAACATGCTATTGGCAGCCCATGGAATAGGACTAGGTGCTGTATGGTGTGGGCTTTATTCTGTTACTAAATTGACAGAATCCATGGCAGATGTTTTAGAATTACCTGAACATGTAATTCCTATTGGTATGATTGTAGTTGGCGTTAAAGACGAGTTAAAAGAACCAATAGATAGATATGATGAAAGGAAAATACACTACGATAAATGGTAAGTAACACTTTATCAAAAGATTATCTATTCCAAATTGTCCAAATATAAATGTTCTATCAATTTCATTCATTGGAAGCTTGATTTTTGAGAAAATATTGCCAAGAGAAACTCTATTAATAATCATCATTTAATAAAAACACATTAATTAATAATTGTA
>NZ_PPXX01000021.1 GCF_021655075.1 Clostridium sp. Cult2 | reverse complement strand
TGGTTTATTAGGTGTGCATTTTTTTATTATTAGTTTTTCAAAAAATATTTAATATTATTTTGCTAAAATCTATTGACTTTAATTAGCTGGTCTTATTTTAAATATTTTAATCTAAAATTATTTAAAACCTAAAACCAACATTAAAATCACATGAACAACCATTAATGCTAAAGCAACAGGAACTTGTGATTTTATAACCTTTCTTTCATCCTTCATTTCCAAAAGGGTAGCTGGTACAATATTGAAATTAGCTGCCATAGGAGTAAGTAATGTACCACAATAACCTGCAGTCATAGCAAGTGCTGCTATTACTCCTGGATTTCCACCTTGACTCAATACAAAAGGTCCACCAACCCCTGCTGTAATCACAGCAAAAGCTGCAAATGCATTACCCATTATCATTGTAAATACTACCATTCCAATAACATAGGCTATAACACCTAAGACTATATTACCCATTGGAACAACACTAGATATTCCTTTAGCTATAACCTCTCCAACTCCTGCAGCATTAAACAATGCACCAAGGGCTGCCAAAGTTGGTGGTAATAGACAAGGAGAACCCATTTGTTGTAATAGCCTTCCTCCTGCTCCAATAGCTTCTATTGGCTTTGCTTTTGTCATTATTAACCCAGTTATAAGTGCAGCTGTAGCTCCTATACCTACACCTACAAGTCCTCCTAAATCAGTAAATTGGGCAATAATAAATGCAAATACAGCTATCATTAGAGCTGGAATAAATATGAAATTACCTATTTCTTCAGATTTTTTCTGTTTAAATTCGTCAGACTTTCCTTTAATAGATCCTGCCTTTACCTTATCTATTGCCGTAATAATTGACATTAAAATTAGTATAATCCCTACTATATTTGCTGGTATATATTCGCCAAATATAAGTATTAATGCTAAAAAGCCCCAAAACATAGTAGTTCCTACACGTGCAGGATGTTTCTTATCCTTAAATGATAGAATAGCTGTGGCAGAAGCAATCAATCCGCATAATATATATAAAATTTTTAATAGTATATCACCCATTATTATAACCTCCTCTAGTTTTTAGTCTTTTCCATTTTCCTCGCTTCAAACCTTTTATCCAATTTCTTATCAAACATTAAAAATTGTATTATTGCAAATATTGTTGCCACAAAAGCTATTGGTATTGCACCTTTAGAAACTTCTAGAGCTGTTGTTTCATAGCCTAATTCATTAAGAGTTCCTACCATGAGTAAAACTCCACTAGATGCAATAAATACATTTTGTGCATAGAAGTTCCCGTAATTTTCAACTGCTGCTGATAAACCCTTAATATCTTCCCTATCCTTCTCTGTCAGTTCACCATATTTATTCTCTGCTGCTCCTTCTGCCATTGGATTGATAAGTGGCCTAATAAACTGTACATGGCCTCCAAGACGTAAAGAAAAAGCTGCTGCAAATGCTCTAATTACCATATAAACAGATAATAATTTCCCCGTTGTTGCATTTTTAATATTACCAATAAGAGATGCAGATCGTTCCCTTAAACCGTTATCTTCAAGTAATCCGATAACTGGTAAACTGGCTAAAAACACTAGCATATTCCTGTTTTTTACAAATGCTTCTCCTAGTGTTGTCAGTATCTCATTAAAAGACAGTCCACCAACAAAACCTGTAACAACCCCTGCTACAGTTACTACTGCAATTGTGTCTAGCTTAAGCATGAACCCTATAACTACTATTAACACGCCTATTAGTTTAATCATTTTCATCCTCCTCTTGTTGTTTTAAATTATATAAAGATTGATTTCTCCCATTTTTAAATTATTGTATATATATTAACAAAGTTTTATTTAAAAAGAAAGAAACCAATGCTTATCACTAAGCTGATATTTTTTGCCAATCCCCTGTAACTATATGTTCAGGCTCGTATATATCCATATTTTTAATATTTATAAAAATATAGGCATATGCTTTTTCTCTCTCTCCATTTTCCATGAAAACATTGACTTCTTTTCGTTCATACATTACTTCATTACTGTTTTCAAAATATTTTTCCATATCATCTAATTCTTTTAGAAAAGTAAGATTCTCATCATCATTAAACTCTATTAATTGCCCCCATACCTTCTCATTCCCTTCTACTAAGGCCGGGCAGTCTTTTTTATTTAAATGGTATAGTACTCCTTTTGTATAGGCTTTTCTTATATTAATCACATTAGCTTTTTCAAAATATTTTTTATAGTTTCTATATCCCTTCATTAAAGTTCCATATACAAATAATTTAACTTTTGCCATATCCTACCCTCCAATTGCTGTTCTAAATATTAATGTCCTCATTTTCCATGCAGACTCTATTTTTCTCTTAATTCTACACAAACTTTAGCAAGTATAGAAATAGGGTCTACACATTTTTTTGATACACCTATCTTTTCAGCTAATACAGGTAGCTCAGTACATCCCAATATTGCAGGTATATCTTCGCCTCCGACATACTTGTTTATTAGGGATTCGAATTCCATTAATGATACATCAAATTCTGAAGATTTTACCCCATATATCCATTTCATAACTATTTCTTTATCTGTTTTATCAGGTTCTATTATATTTAAATCATATTTTTCGAATACCTTCTTATAAATTCCAGACATATAAGTGCCTTCAGTTGCCAAAAGTAAATAATCCTTGTTCCTTCCATATTTCTTACTTAGATAAAAGGCAGTTTCATCTATCATATGAATTATTGGTACTTTAACATATTGGCTAATATCATCATAAAAATAATGTGCAGTATTACAAGGTATAGCTATATAATCCACTCCCATTGTTTCTAGTTTAATTGCGGATCTTACCATTTCTATTTTTGGGTTTTCCCCATTACCAATAATACATTCTGTCCTATCTGGTATTTGCGCATTGCTATCAATAACAATATGCAAATGCTCCTGATCTTTAGTTGCTGGAGTAAATTGAATTATTTTTTCATATAAATTACAAGTTGCTGCAGGACCCATACCTCCAATTATTCCTAGAATCATCACATATCATCTCCGTAAACTAATATTTCTTAATCTTAAGTTTTGATTTATATATAATCTTTTAATGTCTCCCTCATTCTACCTTCAGTACCTATCACCTTTTCAGATGTAATCATAGAATTTAAAACCGCTTCCTCTTCACATTCTGCTACTGCTCTGAATACTATATTAATCTCATCTTCATTCATAATCTTCATATCAATTATTCCTTCATTTTCATTATGCTTAATTCTATTCGACGTAGAAAAGGCAATAGTTATTTCTCCACTCCCATGACCAATATAAGAGCCCAATCTTGCCAAGCCCACTCCTGTTCTCTTACATATCCTTCCTAGCTGTCTACTACTCATAGGTATATCAGTTGCTATAATCGATATTATAGAACCACTATCTGCCTCAGTTTTCATTTCTAATTCTTTAGAAATTGTACTTCCTATATTCTTACCACCAATAGTTAGGTCCTCTAATAATCCATAATTTGATAAAACTAAAACCCCTAAAGTATAAGGTTTTCCATCTATAGTCACTATACGAGATGAAGAACCAATACCACCTTTAAGCTGGTGGCAACTCATTCCTTTTCCTGCCCCTATATCTCCTTCTCTAAAATCCTCTTTAGCATCTTCAATAGCTTTATATACATGTTCCTTTTGTACAGCCCTTGACTGAATATTATTTAGGTAACTGTCATTACACTCACAGATTACTGGATTGAATGTTTTTAATTGGAAATTTTCTTTATTACATTCATTTATCATATATTCTACAACTGCATCGTGAACCAATCCAACATTGAGAGTATTTGTTAAAGCTATAATAGATTCAATGTTACCAAGTTCTTCAATCTGTACAAGTCCTGCTGTTTTCCCAAAGCCATTTAATACATAAGAGGCTGAAACTAGTTTATTCATATAAATATTATCTTCCATAGGAAGTATTACAGTTACGCCTGTCTTGTTCTCTTCAGTATCAATTGTACAATGACCTACTTTAACCCCTTTCACATCGGTTATTTTATTGAGTTTACCTTTGGGTAATCTACCAATTTTAATTCCATAATCCTCTATTCTTTTTTGTTTTATCATTCTAGTCTAAAATACCTCCTCTCTTTGAATTACTACTATTAATAGGTTCTGTTAATATATACTTGCAAATTACGTGCCATGTATATAATCCCTGTAATTAGTTCTTTTAAAAAAGTCCTTTATATAATCGGGCAATATTTTATCCCTTTTCTAACCTGTTTTGCCCGTTCCTATCTTTTAGATAATATGCTATAGCCTTTTCTCGTCAATACACTGCCCTTTCTTCCAGTATTAGGTTCAACAAAACCAAGGGATTGAGCATTTTCCAATAATCCCCTAATCTCCCCTTCGGTTAATTGTATTCCTTCTTCCTTAGCATATTCTGCTAAATAACGTCTTCCTAAACCATTTGAATTCATCAGTTTTTCAAGAACCCATAGCATATCCTTTCCCAATATATCTACCAATATGGAATCATTAGTTTCTTTAAAACTATCAATAATATATTCAGGAAGATCCATTCTATTTAATTTTTTTGTGCCTCTCCATAAACATACAATATACTCCATGGCATTTTCTAATTGTCTAACATTTCCTGGCCAATCATAGCTATACAGCGTCCTAATAGCCTCTTCGTCTAAAATTTCCTCCGCCCTAGTAATCCTACCTTTGCTATATTTATTAAGAAAGAAGTTTGCTAAAAGTAAAATATCCGCCCTTCTTTCCCTTAAACTGGGCACTCTAATAGGCAAAACATTAAGCCTATAATATAAATCCGATCTAAAATTCTCTTTTTTAATTTCCTCTACTAAATCTTTGTTTGTTGCAGCAATTATCCTTACATCTATGGGAATCTCTTTAAATGCACCAATTCTTCTCACCCGTCTCTCCTGAATAACTCTCAATAATGTACATTGGAATTCTAAAGGTGCATCCCCTATTTCATCAAGAAAAATCGTTCCATTATGGGCTTCTTCAAAAAGCCCTCTTTTACCACCCTTTGTTGCACCTGTAAATGAACCCTCTTCATAACCAAAAAGTTCACTTTCAATTAAACTCATTGGAACAGCTGGAAAGTTTACAGGTACAAAAGGCTCTGAGACCCTTTTAGACGCTGAATGAATGGCCTGAGCAAACAGTTCCTTACCTGTACCACTTTCCCCCTGTATTAAGATTGTAGAATCCGTATTAGCAAAGGTTTTAACTTTATCTATTAATCTACTCATAGTTTCGCTTTCATAGATAATGTCATCAAAGGTATAATAATTTTTTCTAACAGCTTTTGTCGTTCTTCTACGAATCTCATGCTCGTTCTTTTCAATTTGATCCGTCTCTTCAAAAGTATATATAATTCCATCTTCGCTACCCCTACCCCTAATAACATTGGCAGTAACGAATACCTTTCTACCCTGTATTAAGATAATATCTACACTATCGTAATTACTCTCAGTAGCTATTTCTGGCAATACATCTTTAATGTTTTTCCCAATTATCTCCTTGTCTGGAATTTCCAAAAGATTATACATTTCTTTATTGCTAACTATGATATTCCTATTTTTATCAACATACATAATTGCTTTTGATATACAGTTAGCAACAGTCTCTAACCTATTGCTCATGATTTTTATATTCTTAGCACTATCATTTATTGTCTTAAGTAATTCAATTATATCCTGAATGTATTTAGAAGAAAGGCTATCCCCTAACTTGTCCATTAATTCAAGTTTTTCAGCTATATCAGATAATGTAGTAATATCGATTTGACGAGTTCCAATATCGATTACTCTATTAAATCCATAGGGAATAAGTTCTGGTTCTCCTACCGTCACAGCAATATCAATTTGTGGATAGGTCATTTGCCCAGGATAATAGGGATAATATTTTATATGATTTATTCCTAAAGCTTGTAATTGGGCTATGGCTTCATGTGCTGTTCTAGCTCTATCATTTATCAGTAATACTTCAGTCCCCTTTGGAAGATTCAATAGTTCAGAAATATTTATATGATTTATTACCCTTCGTGCCACTACATAGCCTGTACAATCTTTAATTATATTTTTAATTCTTTTGTCTATTATTTCAGAAGATGATAAAACAATGATTGAATCCGTAACATCAAAATTCAAATCATCCTCTAAACAATAACCTTCAACTTTTACGTAATTACCAAAATTTTTTTCAAGCTGAGAAGCCAAACTAACAGACGTTGTTCTTCCACGACTAATCAATATGAGTTTTGTCATTTGTTTACCACCTTTCTAAACTATTAACTTTTATGAAAATACTTAATAGTAGTGCTAGCAAAAATTGAATATGGCATAACTATAGACCCTATGATAATTATTAATTGACAAAAACATTCGCCAAATGGGGGTCAAAATTATGCCTATTACTATTGTAGATTACATGGAAGAGATAATCAACTTTTTATAGAACACAATTTATGGAACTAAAAAAAGAACCAATCCCGAAGGACTAGTTCCTTAATAAGTTAGTGCCTGGCTTGGATACTTTCTTCCTTTCTTCTGCTCCTTGGTGTATATTTGGGTACCTTCCCTATAAGCAGCCATCTATTTTCTAAAGTTCCAATTAATAGCACAAATACAAATGTTAGACCTAAACCCAGTCCACATATTAGTATTAATGATGATACTCTACTATATCCTATGTGTCGAGAAAAGTTTCCTATTAGATGTCTTTTTATCTCTTCTAATATTAATGGATGGGAAAAATATATTCCAAAGGAATAGGTACCAAATATCTTTAAACTACTATGTTTCCCAATCATCTTTCTTGTTAACCAAATGAGTACAGGCATGGTAAATAGAGCATAAATCATAGTATGAGGCCTAATGGAACCAAATTTACCATAGTAGTCTCTACCACCATTAATCCAAATATTATAATATACTTGTCCAACATAAAGACTAGTTACAACAATGTATCCAATGAATATACTCTTTATATTCTTCTCAATAAAATCTACCAGTCTTCTATAATGCATACCCATTAGCCCACCAGTTATAAAATAGAAAGACCAGCTAAACAAAGTCTTCCAATAATATCGATTAAATATTCTTAATATCCCTGTTGCATTAGGGTTTTTGAAATAATATCCATATGTAAGAATCATACCTTGAAAAATAATGAAAAAGGCAAATACCCTAAAGGGCTTCTCTTCCATTGGTTTTGTCAGATATTTGATTAATAAAGGTAATATTATGTAGAATTGAAATATTAAAAATATGAAATATAGATGGGAAAAACTCTCCCCTAATAACAATGCTTTCCCAAAACCTAATAATCTTTCACCGTTTATTGGTAACTTATATACACTGGAATTATATAAAAAATAAATAGCAGACCAAAGGATATAGGGTATTAGGATAAATTTTATCTTCTTCTTATAAAATCTACTAGTATCAAATTCATCCATAGACCTATAATTATAAAATAATACTAATCCTGAAATCATCATGAAAATAGGGCTACCAAATCTAAAAAACTGATTCAAAAATATACCTAAATACATTGCCTTAGAGCCATATTCCGAGTTAACTGCAAATCCGCCAGTAGCATGAATGATTAGTATCCCCATGGCAGCAATTGCTCTTATGTAATATAGTTCCTTTATTTCATCACGTTTCGCCATTTGAATTCACCTTCTATCGTTTTTTATATATTATATCATGGATACTATACCTAATGTAAAAAAGAACCCCATAAGTATCTCTACCTATGAAGTTCTTATTTTCACTAATAAGTTAGTGCCGGGCTTGAATATTTAAGTTAGTGTTGAGGCTGATATTTTCATTATGTATAGTATCATCTTTTCTGTATGTAGGGACTATTGTTTCTAAGTAGCTTTTTATGTCTTCTTCATTTCCGTTCTTTATCACTTCTTTTAGACTATCTATGGATTTTAATAATAGTTTGTAATCAAAGAATGTGGGTTTACCTATGAATATTTTATCGTGTTCAGTTTGGCTTATGCCTTCTTCGTCTAATAATAGTTCTTCAAATAGTTTTTCTCCTGGTCTAAGGCCAATAATTTTTATTGGAATATCTGCATTAGGTTCGAAACCTGAAAGTCTTATTAATTCCTTAGCCAAATCTATTATCTTAACAGGCTCTCCCATGTCTAATATGAAAATTTCTCCACCTTTAGCCATAGCTCCTGCTTGGATAACCAGTCTAACCGCCTCAGGAATGGTCATAAAATACCTTACAACCTCTGGATGGGTTACAGTAACGGGACCTCCTTCTTCTATTTGCTTCTTAAATAGAGGAATTACACTTCCATTACTACCAAGCACATTCCCAAACCTTACTGCCACAAACTCAGTATTGCTTATCTCGTTTATGGACTGAATAATCATCTCACAGATTCGTTTAGAAGCCCCCATTACATTAGTAGGATTTACAGCCTTATCCGTGGATATCATGACAAACCTTTTTACTCCATATTTATCTGCTAATTGGGCTAGGTTTAATGTTCCAAATACATTATTCTTGATAGCTTCTCCTGGACAATTTTCCATAAGAGGTACATGCTTATGAGCTGCAGCATGGAATATTACATGGGGTTTTTCCTCTTTCATGATTCTTTCTATTCTCTTTTTATCCCTAATGGAAGCTATAACCACCTTTAAATTTAAATCCTTATAATTCATTAAAAGTTCATTTTGAATATCATAAGCATTATTCTCATAAATATCTAATATTATAAGTTCCTTGGGTTTAAATCTAGCGATCTGTCTACACAGTTCGGAACCAATAGAACCTCCCCCACCCGTAACTAATACTACCTTATCCTTTAAATAAGTGCTAATTTCATCTACATTAAGCCTTATCTCTTCTCGTCCTAGTAAATCTTCTATTTGTACATCCCTAATCTTTTTAATACTTACCTGTCCATCTATTAATTCATACATTCCCGGGAGTATTTTTAATTTACATTTGGTTTTTCTACATACATCAACTATATCTCTTATGTCTTTCCTACCTGCTGATGGTATAGCAATAACTATTTCATCAATTCCCATTTCCTCTGCTAGTCTAGGAATCTCCTCTCTTTTCCCTAATACTGGTACTCCTCTAATTATTTGACCTTGCTTTTTTTCATCATCATCTACTATAACTACAGGTTTACTATTTAATTGAGTATGGTTATTGTATTCCCTAATAACCATAGCCCCTGCATCTCCACCACCAATTATCATTATTTTCCTATATCCATTTCTAGTAGGAACAATACTGCCATTTTTAATCCTACGTAAAGCCCTAATGCTAAACCTTGTCCCACCAATGAATATAATGTCTATCATAGTTGCTATTATGTACACAGATCTAGGCAGATGAGCTTGTCTAATAAATAGGTAACTTAAAGCACCAGCATTAGCCATAATACATGCTGCAATTATATTGATTAACTCACCTACACTAGCATATCGCCATACACTTCTATATAGTTTAAAATAATAAAAGGCTACTAATTTTATAACTGTCAACATTAGAGTATTATCCATATATACGGTTAAATATTTAATCTCAATATTCCCATCAAACCTTAGATATAAGGCTAATAGATAGGATAGGTTTATTAATATAATATCTAGAAAGAATAATAATATTGATTTTTTTCTATTTTTCATAATAAGAACTCCCCTGTATTAAATATTCTCCTTCCCTGATTCAACCTCTTCTTCAGTACTTTGCCAATATTCTTGGAAAAAGGCTACAAAAACGCCTATCATAAGCCCTAATACCAAAGATATGGCTACATTTAATGATTTTCTAGGAGCAACAGGTCTTGTTGAAGGAAATGCTCTAGATATAACTGTAATGCTAGATTCCCCTATCTTGGAAGATTCAGTAACCTTGAGCTCTTCATATTTTTTTACAAAGGCTTCATATGTAGTTTGAGCAATATTAACCTTCTGTTCAATTAAACTTTTTTCATGCTGTTTATCTTGTAATTCTGTTTGAAGTGTTTCTATATCCTTTTGCATTTCGGATATCTTGCCTTCTATACTTTCTATACTTCCTTTAACTTCAGCTAATTCTATCTTTAATGTTTTAGCACTATCATCAATAATTAAGTTCATTCCTGAAGTTTGCCTTATTGTCACATTTCCACCTTGACTAGGTTCCTTTTCAGCTACTTGAATAGCTGATTCTAAAGCATCTTTTCTAATGGATAATTCATTAAGTTGAGTTTTAAAATTAGTAATCTGTTTTAGTTTTGCATTTAACTCCAATTTAAGCTCATCTGCATTTCTAGGTTGGGATAATAATTCTTTTAACTCTATTAATGCTTCATCATATTTTTTCTTTTCCACTTCCATTTGTTCTTTTATATTATGAGAAGTCTTTGAAGCTCTATCTTTAGCATTGGATTCTACTACAGAAATAAAGTTTTCTCCCACTTTATTGATTATATTAGCTGCTTTTTCTGGGTCTGTATGCTGCATTTTTATAGTAATTAATTCTGTATCCTTTATTGCTTCAAGGTTAATTTTACTTGCTAGGCTCTCTATAGAATACTCATCCTGCAAGTTTAAGTCTTCTATAGTCTTAGACATAACTGCTGGAGTCTTTATCTGTTGCCTATAGGTTTCTTGGTTCATACTAGGATATCGGGATATGGCATCTAATACCTTCCCTACATTGCCATTACTGTCTCCCTCTATGTTTTGGAATTGTTCGCTAATATTTGATGTCATAAGGACCATCTTTGCCTCATATTGGGGACTTATAACAAAGAAACTTAATATGCCAGCAGTAATAACTGCAAATAAAGTAATTAAAATAATAAATTTTTTTCTCTTTATTAGTATTTCTATTAGCTCTCTTAAGCTGATTTCTTCCATGTGCCTTCCTCCAATTCTTAGTTTATGTTCTTAAATATTCTATTTCCTATTATATACTATTTTTCTACCTTTTCTTCTTTCAATTTTATATTAATCCCCATTCCTGTACCTAATAGTATCCAAAATACTGGTGCCACAGAAACTACACTATCGTTTAAGAAGCTAACCATCAAATAACTACATACCGCAAAGAATATACTTATACCCGCTACTTCATATAGGTTATTATATTCTTTTTTATTTATGTAAACCTGTATGCTTGATTTAATATATATGAAAAATATAGCTAATATGGATAATAAAGAAACTACACCAGTATTAATCCCAGTCTGTATATAATAGTTATGGGGCTTGTCTACTAAAATATTAATCCTACTCATACCTATTAGTTTACCAAAATAGTCGTCATTTGGAAAGTGTAGGGCATAGGTATCTGGACCATAGCCTAAAAATATGGTATCCTTCAACATTGGTATAGACCTAGACCAGATATAACCCCTACTAGAAGCCATCATCTCTCGTCCTTCAAATCCCCAACTAGGAGCTTTTTCTAAATCTACCATTTCCCCTTTAGGACTGACAAATTTGAATTCACCATTTTCATCAATTATTAGATTAAAACTTACTTTTCTTACATTGGTCAATATATTAGACTTTAACACCAAACCTTCTTGATATACTTGTTTTTCAAAGGTATGTTGGTTATAAGGTTCTTCTTTAAAAGTAATAGTGTTTTCTTTTTCTACTATTTCTATATTATTGTTATCTTTGTCCTTGAAATGGATACCCTCATCATCATGTATGATATTAATCTCATAGTCTTCAACAACTATTTTTGCTTTGTTACCATTTAAGTCAATATCCTTTAAACTACTTACTTTAACTGTACCGATGGAATCCTTTACAGCTATTAATCTCCTTTTTAAAAGTCCTTCAGTATAATGGTTTGCACCATAGAATATTACAGCTACAAGCACTACCATGCCTAATACTGCTTTCCACCTTTTGAATATAGAACCCCTGAACATCACTATTAATAAAACTATATATAAACTAAGACTTATAATTCCCGTTCTAGAACCAGAACCTAATAGATTGATTAGGGATAATATACTAACTATTCCAAAGAATATTTTTACTAATTTTTCTTTGGCTAATATCAATATAGTACAAGATAGTGTAAATAACATACTCATATAAACTCCCACATAGTTTGGATTAAATAGAGTTCCATATATTCGTTTTGCGCCACCAAATACAAACTTCATGTTTTCTATAGAATCTGCATATTTAGCGGGAACTATCAACTTCTTCCCAAAATCCGTCATAAAAAAGTCTAGTTTTGCATATTGGAAAATACCTATTATAGATATTATTATGGCAGATGTTCCTAATGAAAACAGCAAGTACTTAACTTGTTTTTCATTATCTATTAAATTGATTGCCAAGAATAGACAAAGGATATAACCAATTAAAACATACATATTCTCATATCTATCCATAAACCCTAATAATGCCACATCTCTATGGGTTGCAAAGATGGTAGATAAAATTGCAAAGGCGGTATATGTAATCATTGGATAGTATATATTGGTTTTCTTAATATATATATCCTGATAAAAATAATACTTTATGAAAAACATAGCTGTTCCTATAGATGTGAATACTATAAACCATACCATTTTATAATAAGCAAAAAAGTCTGGGTTTACATCTTGTCCAATTCTAAAAGCTGCAGAAGCACCTTCAAGGGGGACTACCTTTAGTCTAACTATTAAAGGAATTATGGCAACTATTAACATTAAAGGTAATGCTAATGTTAGGCTATAGTTGTATTTTCTTATTCTTGATTTTTTTCTATTTTTCTTCGCCAATTTCATACCTCCAGTTAGGTAATAATTATGTATTTATTATATCATATTGTCGATTAATGCTACAGTGATTTAGAGGATTTCTTATCCCAAAATAGAAAAGAGAGCCAATCCTTTAAGGATTGGCTCTCCTCTTATTTCTTTATCCTAATCTACAATAAGTTAGTGACTTAGTGTAGGGTGTGGATGTTTGTTTCATTATTTATGGTGCTGGAGTAGGTGCTGGAAATGTTACAGTAATTGTTTTAGTAGCATTTGAATCGCCTTTAATTACTTTCACATCATAAGTTCCTGTAACTTCTACTGTAAACTCTGATCCTACTAATGCTTCAATATATGCTTTTACTGCTGCTGTTTTTTCTTCAGATGTTGCTTCATTTAGTCCCTCTAAAGTAAAGTTTTCTACCTTAGCTATTGCGGCCGCAACTGCAAAGTAATCTTCTGCTCCTCCAACTACATCTTTTGTCCATTCATAATCATCATCTGCTTCTGCTACATTACCAGCTAAGTCTTCTATAAATGCAGGTTTATTAAGTTTAACTCCATAACGAGTGTCTTTTGCTCCTGCACTTAGAGATATTACTAAGTATATCTCGTCAGCTTTGTCACCAGTTCCAAAACCAACTGTATAATTGGTTTCTTTATATTCTTTTCCATCTATTTCTTTAACTACATCAAAATCTAAAACTAATTTTAATTGTTCAGTTTCACTTGAATTAACAGGTTCATCAAATTTTACTGTTAATGTTACAGCACCACTTGTAGTGGTTCCAAATGCACCAGTCACTTTGTCAATTGTTGGTGCAATTTCGTCTGTTATCGTATAGCCAGCAGTTGATACTGCTAATTCCTGTCCTGTAGCTGTTACTAAATAATCTGGATCGATTTTTAGTGTGTGGATATTTGCTTTTGCATCTAATTCGTCTACTGTAAGTGTTAATGTTTTTGTTCCTTCACCACTTACATCTGTTACATCTACACCATTAATTGAGAATGCATCTTCAACAGATATAACTTCCACTATTGGTTGAGTGAATTTAATTTCAACTTCATCTTTAGCCTCAGCAACTGGGGAGCCATCAACTGTTGGTGCGTCTGTACTAATATCTTTATATTCACCATAATTATTTAATAAGTTTCCTTTTGTATCTTTTGCTGCTAATACAGCTAACTCATAGTTTATTTTTGCAAAGTCAACTTCTTTTCCATCAACTTTCTTTGGTAATTCAATGATAACTGCTTTTCCATCATGAACTACTGTGATATCAACACCTGTAACATCTGAAAGTCTGTGTGATTTATTAGCATCTTTAACTCTAAATAAATAGTTTGCAGAGTTTGCTATGCTTTCTAAGTCCATAGATTTATCAAATGTAACAAATATTGTTCTTTCCTTTGCATCAGCTGAAGCTCCAGTGAATGTTGGATATTTGTAGTCATCTACAACTATTTTATGGTCTGATGGCATTATTGTGTTTTCTAATCTTGTCTTATCTTTAACTCCTGAAACAGTTAAAGTGTATGTTTTGTCTGCATCTAGCTTTTTATAAAGCGATACATTATATACTTTATTACTGCTCTTAGCTTCTACTGCAACTCCCTTAACTGGAACTTCTTTATCATTCGAATCATTTACTAGTTTAAAGTTTTTCTTTTCAGCTGTTACAGCTTTATTAAATTTAACTGTAATAACATCAGCATCATCATTTAATTCTACTTTTATAACTTCTGGTCTTGTTTGATCAATTTCAGCTGTAAATGCTCTTTCAACTTTAACTATTACATTTCCTGAGTAATCAGCAAACTTTTCAATATATAATGTTGTTTCATATACTGGGAATGGATTGTTTGTAAAGTCAAATACATATTTATTTCCAGATATTCTAGTGTATGATTGTGGTGCTTTCTTGCTAGAACCATACATCCAATATACATTTGAAGTTTTAACTGAGTTTGGATCAATATCTTCGCTAAACTCCACAACTACTCTTTCAAGAGTTCCATATACATCTATAACTTCTGGTTTTACAGTATCTTCTACTACTTCAAATACGTGTGTAGTTTCGATAGATTTAAGTCCTGCAAAATCCTCTAAACCTTTTACAGTTACTTCGTTTTCGCCAACTTTTAATCCACCATAAGGTCTTAAAATTATTTCCCTTCCTACTACTTCTACTCCACCGTAGTATGAACTACCATTAAGTTTATAGTTTTTTGTACTCTTTGCAGTTTTTTCTGTAACTGGTTCAGACATAATAACTTTTAGAGCTTTTGTTCCAAGTCCTACTACTGGATCTACTACTTCTGGTATAGCATTATCTCTTGCTGTGAAATTATGAGTTTCATCAAGAACAGTCTTGTCATCTTTAACACCTTTAATTACAAGGTCATATGCTTTTTTGTTTGTCATTGCTTCTTCTAATAAGATGATAGCTGTTTTTGCTTCTTCATCATAAGTTATGTCTTTAATGTCTTTTGGTGCATCATAATTGTCTACATTAAGAGCTGAATCAACGTCTACATCTTTATTGAATACAACTTGAATTTCTACTAAGTTGTCAGCTACTACTTCTTCAACTTCTAATACTTCTGGTTCTGGCATTTCAATGTCTAAGAATTCGGCTAATGTTTCGTCTGAATCTTTCATAGCTGTTCCAAGTGCTGTGAAAGTCATTACTGCCATTTGGCCTCTTAGAACATCGTCGTCAGCTTCAGCTTCAACGCCTTCTAGTAATCCTAGGTCTTTAGCTGTGTCGAATACTTTATCCCAATCGTCTGCTTCTTCAACATAGCCTAATGCTCTTAGAAGAACTACAGCGTATTCTCTTACTGTAATGTTATCTCTAGGTCCAAATTTTTCTTCATTATGACCTTTGAAATATTCATTGGATTGTGCCCAAGCAAGGAATCCGTTGTAATATGAGTCATTGTTGTCTGTCCATGTTGGTAGACCTTCTGCTTCGAATTCTTTTGCTTCTTCTTCTACTCCCATAAGTCTACTTAATAATACTACTGCGTCACGTCTTTCTAGTGGTTCACCAAGCATTAAATCGCCTGTTGTATCACCTTTAAGAACGCCTTTTTCTTCTAGGAAATCAGCTGCATCATTTGTTTCTGCTGCGAATGCAAATGAGAAACTTCCTAGAATCATTACTACTGCTAAAAGTAGTGATAGCTTTCTCTTCATTTTTCAAAGACCTCCTTTAATTTTATTAAAATTTTTGTCTTTATAAATGCAAATATATGTATTATTTGCAGTCTATAAAGTATTATAGCATTTACATGTTATAAGGTCAACAAGTTAAATGCTAATGTAATCTAATTGTAATATTGGAGGGAAGGCTTTTCCCTCCATTGATAACATTATACACTAAAAGATGCTGGAATACTATTACAATTGTGTTACAGATTTCGTAATACTTCTACCGCCCTTTCTAATTGTATGTCCTTTGTCCTATTTTTATTCTTGACTATTATATCTGGTTGGATTCCTTTTCCATTTATGTTTCTTCTGTTGGGGGTTAGGTATTCTGCTATGGTTAGTTTCATTACGTCTCCTAAGGGTAAGGGAATTATCTGTTGAACAGTACCTTTCCCATAGGTGGGGACCCCTATGATTGTCCCAACTTTAGTATCCTGTACTGCTCCTGCAAATATCTCTGAAGCAGAGGCTGAGTTTCCATTAACTAGGACTGCTAGCTTATATTTAGGTTTCTTTAAAGTAGAATAATAGGTTTGTTCCGCATCTTTTCCATATTTAATATGGACTATGGGACCTTCTGGGATGAATAGATTTAATGTTTCTACTACTTCCCCCAAAATTCCGCCAGGGTTGCCCCTTAAGTCTACTATTATACTGGAAATTTTTTCTTTGTCAAGTCTCTTCAGTACAGGTAATAGGTTTTCATAGGTGTTTTGATTGAATTGGCTTATCTTTATATAGCCAATCCCATCCTCTAATATCTGATATTCAATAGGGTTTGTCTTGATTTCAGCCCTTCTAATATTCATGTAGATTTTTCGTCCTTCCCTACTGATGCCTATTCTAACGGAGGTACCTGCTTTACCTTTTATTAAAGTAGTTACTTCATCTAAAGATTTACCTTTTATGTCTTGTCCATCTACGGAGATTAGCTTGTCCCCTGGTTTGAGACCTGCTCTATGAGCTGGGCTTCCCTTTATTGGGTTAGTTATTTTTATGGAACCCTTTTCTTCTGTAATATATACCCCTATTCCAACAAAATCACCAGTGACATCTTCAAATAGGCTTTGGAATTCTTCTTTAGTATAGTATTCACTATTTTTATCTAAAGCTTGGAATAAACCTTTAATGGCTCCTTCCATTAGTTCTTCTTCTGTAGGTTCATAGAAGTAATTATCTTGGATCATATCTTTTATAT
This sequence comes from Clostridium sp. Cult2, assembly GCF_021655075.1. Lineage (GTDB taxonomy): Bacteria > Bacillota > Clostridia > Tissierellales > Tepidimicrobiaceae > Schnuerera. The sequence continues at coordinate 25,375 of NZ_PPXX01000021.1, read as the reverse complement.
ATAAAAAGTAATCCAAATCATAGGATGATTCTGCTGTGGATAATGCGGGTGTTAGTAGTATGGATAATATTAATAATAATGTAGTGATTCTTTTTTTGAACGTAAAGAAAGATTCTTCGCTGACGCTCAGAATGACGGAATTGTCCTTTCTATTCCTCATATTGATTCCCCCTAATTATTGAGTTGTTTTGCTTATAATCCATCCTTAATTATTGAGTATATTCTCTCTATAATCCATCCTTAGATCTTCCTGCATATAGTGGATGAGATTGACTATTAGTTTTGATGATTCTCCTTTGGTTATGGGTCTATTGGGATAGAAATAGTCTGTCCTATCTACCATATTTAGTTCTTTTGCTACATATATATAGTCCTTGGCCCATAGTGGTATATTGGCATCGTCTTTGTATCCTGTGGTGTAGTTCTTGTTTGCAGGAGCTATGTTGTTTTCTAGTCCTAATAGTCTTATTATGGTAGTATAGGCTGCTACTCGACTTAATGGTTCATCTGGATGGAAATATTCATTGTCTATACCTATCATTATACCCTTTTTTGCAACTTCTTCAATATAGTCAAAGTTTCTGTGGTTTCTATTTACATCTTTAAAAAGAGGTGGGGGTAGCTCTTCCTTTCGATTTCTCCTAGTTCTTCTTGTTCTTGTTTCTTCTTCCTCTCCTATGGGTATATCCATGGATTTAACTATGGCTTTGGCAAAGTCTCCCCTGCTTATAGGGGTATCGGGACCTATATAAGAACTATTTAGAGGAAATGCTTCCATACTTGCTAAGAGGAATAATTCGCCTTCCCATTCATGGCCTAAAATGTCTTTAGCTGCTGGTATATTTAGCCTTCTGTTAGTAGGAACTGTATCTACAGAAAAGGAGTCCTTTCCTATATTTCTTCCCTTTACTATGGTGTTGTTTACCATTCTAGGTAGGTCATAGGTGTATTTTAGCACATTTTCATGGGATTCCGTTATGGTTACTCCTTCTCTAAAACTAATTTGCCTTGGGGCATTTTCAGAGTAAGAGTAGTCTTTTGTATTATTATAGGATACTTCTACTGTAGCAGAACCTTCCCATCTATTGTCTGGATTTAGACTGTCTTCATAGGTTATTATATATTCAATGGTTTGGGTTTCTGTAGCAGACCAAGGGCTGCTATAGCCTACAAGTTCCCCTTGGCTTTCCACTATAACCCTTTCCGTGCCTCTATCTATGGTATAGGTCTTTCTAGCAGACATATTCCCTGAATTGTATTCAAGGAGTGGGGTCCCATAGGTAATGGTGCTTTGATTCCAAGGATAGTTCTGATTCTTATTGTTGTGTTTTACTTCATATCGTTTGCCATCTATATTTATGGTTTCAGAATAGCTATCTAAGGTTTGGATGTAACTGGTCTGATTATCCTTTTTCTCTAGAGTGGTAATTATGTTAATGCTCCTACTAAGTTTTGCATTTTCCTTTGGATTTTCCAAATTATATTTATAGGTTTCCCTTATGGAATTGTCTTTTTCTTTGGTTTTTATGGTTAAGGTTCCTTCCATTACTATAGGTCTTCCTGTAACGAATATCACCTCTTTATATATGCTTTCATTATTAATTCCCCCTTCGTATCCAGGGACATTCATGGATAGGATGGGGGTAGGGTTTAGTAGTATGATGATTGTCAGTATGAATGGGATGATTTTTTTCATAGTATGCCTCCTCCTATTAATCTTCTATTAGTATTACATAACCTTTGTCTTTAGATGATTGTTTGTTCTTTATTATATAGGCTTTGGTACCTTTTCTTAAGACATATAGTTTGTCCTTAGGTATGGGTAAATCGTTTAGGAGGATTACTCCTTCCTTTATATCTACAGTTTCATCAGAGGTGTTTTCCCACCGATTGTTTAATGTGTTGAAGTTCTTTACTTTGGTAAAGGTTATGGTATTATTATCATAGTCTATTTCCTTTATCTCCCCTAAAGTGGAATAATCCATATTTACATTTTGTCTATAAATGCTTATATGAGGAGTTAGGTTTAATGCTAATAACTCTTTTCCAAAGGTGGATTCCTTAACGATAAAATATGCCGTTCTATTTTTATAGAAATTATCCTCTACCCTTTTCCTTAATGTAGAATCTTTAATATCCTTTAAGTTAATGTATCTAGATGATATGAAGTAACTAGCTGGGATATATTCTTTAAGTTGGCTATCATATATTAATGTATCTTCTGTAAGGTCAAAGGTTTCTGAGGTTTTTAATTCCTTCCATTTATTATTCTCCGTTAATTTTAAACGGTCTAATCTATAGTTTATCTTCCCTATTTTTACTTTATATTGGTAGATGTCTTCTATTTTTCCTCTATAGATGGCTATTTTGGATCCATCTATTCTATCATCTAATATGGAGGTACCGCCTATGGAAACAAAATTAGCCATGGGGGTTCCTTTAACCATATCCGTATTGATAAATACATCTTGCTTCCTATCTATATTCAATATATCTACCAGTCTGTTATTTTTTACAACTATGGTGCCAGGGTTAAAGTTAATTAAAGTCCTATCTACTACCATCTTTTTTGTTCCATATTCTATATCCTCAACGGTAGCTTCATAGATTCTTGATGGTCCTTCCTTTACTTGAAGTTTAGCAATGTTTAAATTGCCAAAGGCTGTGTCATAAGCAATATAGGTTTCTTTGTTTTTAAGTTTATTTAGTTCTTTTAGGTTAATCTTTTGTCCTTCATAGTATAATGGATTCCCTTGAACTTTTAATGTGATAATATGTTTTTCATAAGGAGTCCAACCAATCCCTTCCTTATATATATAGGGGGTTTTTATATAGACTTCCTTTTTCCTTTCATCTACAGAATGGATTTTCCCCTTTATAATTCCTTTTATATGTTTTTCTTCATCTTGAACCCTTAAAGTGCTTACCTCTGTAGAATATATATCATCAAAGGTTAGTTCTACTTTATCTCCTGGTTTTACTTGGTTTAGGCTTGTTATTTCACCATTTCTTATAACGGTGGTATAAGGAGTTATTCTATACTTTTCCCTTGTATCCTTTACTTTTATCTCTATGGAGTTTTGGGATAGAAATAGTACATCCCCCATTCTAAACCGGCTTCCAGCCATAATGTAGCCATCCCTTTCTGGGTCTTCTTCTGGGTAGCCTATTACTTTTTTAGCAGTATTTTTTTCTAAAATAATATCTACTTCTTGTCCAAAGTATAGATGATATATATCCTTTTTTGTTCCTTCTATTTCTATTGTGGTGGAAGGAAGGATTTTCACATTATGCCTTTTACCGTTGTAGTCTAATAGGGTTATGGTATTTTCCTTATAATTCAATCCTTCTATATTCCCCTGCAGGGTCCTTTGGGAGGCTGGTGCTCCAAAGGAGGCAGGGGTTAGGGTTAATAGGAAGGTGAGGATTATTATTGAGATTAATGTTTTTTTCATGGTCTTTGCTCCTTTTTTATCTGTTGGATAGTAAAATGTATTTGCCTTTTCCTTTAATATCCGTTGATGTTCCTCCAGTGGATATATAATTTCCTGTTGGAGGGTTGAATCTATATAGTTTAGTATCTTTAGTGTTACTGTAGGTTATGGTGTCCTGTTTAAGCATTAGTTTTGCTGGCCTTAGTAGGTTGTTTATTTCTATTTTATTCTTTCCATATTGGTAGTCAAAGTCTATATTATAGGCTTTTGAGGCTACCCTTTTGCCCCTTGGAATATGGGGTTCTTTTGTTCTTTCTATGTGAATATTTATATAGGCATCTTTATTGCCTTTGTCCTTTTTACTTACTTCTAAGGTGTATAAATCCCTTATATTGATTATAGTTGTCATAGTTCCATCTTTTATGGTTAGGTTTTTATCCTTCCTTGCATATTCAATTGGGATGGATACTGTAAATTTGTCGTAGGATTTATACTTAGCTAGGGAAAAGTCTATGACCCTTCCTCTTAGATGGTTAGAGCCTATTATCTGTATTACTCTACCTTCTATTATTTCTTCTTTTCCTTTTTGTTCTATTTCCTTTTCTTTCTTATTTAATTCTTCATCCTTTTCTTTTAGTTTCTCATCTTCACGAAGGGTTAATGTTTTTACTTTAACTGTGGCAAAATCTAAGGCTCCACCATATTCATTTAAGGCTCGTACCATAAAAGTGTATTCTGTCTTTGGTTCTAGCCCCTTTACTAAGAATTCTGCCTCAGTAGTATCTCCTATGAAGGTATAATCCTTATCCTTTGAAAGTCTTCCGTATATTTCGTATCTAGTTGCCTTGTTCAATATATTTTCATCAGATTTAGACCATATTAACTGTACTGTAGATTCATAACCAGGTATTCCTTCCAATACTAAGGGTTTTGTTGGTAGTGGGATTTGGTATTCAAATTTATCATAAGGGTCTGAAATACCTCCATCTGGATTTATTATTATTAGATTGGTATTTTCTAAATCCTTACCTTCTTGGAATTTTACCTTTATTATATTGTTGCCTTCTACTGTCACTGAAGCTGCTTCTATTCCGCCTACTACTGCTACTTCCCTATTCTTGCCTTGGTTATCTACTCCAATTATTCCTTCTCCTTTTATGTCTATGCCTTCTTTTATTTCATTTTTATTGATTATTTTACCTCCAACTATTACATTAGCACCTGGCAGGAACATTTGCCCTGTTAAAGTGACTTCCGTTTCTGTGTCGTTGGTGAATATCTTATTAGGAGATATGGTTGCTATCTTTGGTTTAGATATATAGGTAAAGATAATATCCCCTTGAGACATGGAACCGTCTGGGTTTTCTATCCTTACCTGTACCGAACCTAGGATGTTGGATTTTGGGGATGTGATTTCTAGGGTTTTGTAGTCTATGAATTTAATATGTCTACTTTCCACTTCCTCGTCTCCAAAGTAAACCCTTAACCTTTCCCCTTCAAAACCTTCCATAGTCTGTCTAAAATCATTCCCAGTTATTTTAACTTTTGTGCCACCAGTGGCAGAACCTTTTTCCGGTTCTATAGTATATATTTCAGGATTGGATTCCCCTTTGGTAAATTCTATGAATATGGGAGGAATTGACCTTTCTGAAGTGGCTACGCCTCCATCCCTATTGGTTACTGTAACTCCATGGAGTTTACCTACTTCCGATTCTGGTACTGGTGGTATTGTGAAGGTTAGCTTCGTTGGCAGTCCATAGTCAATATGATTTTCTCCAATGGTTAATATATTGGATATATTTATCTTGGCCCCTTCTCTAAAGTCAGTACCATGAACAGTGATGATGCTGCCGCCTTTGTGGTCTACCTTTAGAACTCTAGCTCTACCATTTATTTCTTCTTTATATTCTTCTTTAGGGTTCCTTCCATTTCTAGTTATATTTGTGATAGCTGGTTTGCTATCGGGAGTTTTATATTCAAATTCCCCTCTACCTTCTCCTCCGTCTGGGTTGATTACAAATAGGGGGACCTTTCCTACGGTGTAGTAGGTGGGAGTCTCTACCCTTAATTGAATGGAACTTAAGTAGTTTACATTTTCTGAAAATCCCCTTTCCACTATAAACCTTCTATCCTCTATACTTACTTTAATAAGCTCCTTTCCTGGATAAGGGGTAGAACCATTCTTTAGAAGGCTTACAGGAATGTATTTAGTAGTATTGTCGTAGCCTAGTATTTCCTTTTTATATATTTTGTCTCCTTCTTCTATGGTTAGAACTATCTTTTCAACTACTCCGTTAAATTCAGCCGTAAGGCCTCCCGGTAATTTAACCCTAGCTCTTTTTTGGTCTATTCTACCAGAATTTTCCCTATCCCTTGGTATATCCTTATTGGTTATATTGCCGAATTTCACCGTGGCCATGTTCTTTTCAATAAATTGGGATTTATCGTCTTTAATATTATCTTGGTATACTTCTATTTCTGTAGCAGCAAATCCATTGCCATGGATTTCTATTCTGTCTCCTCCTTGCCTTCTCCCTTCATTGGGAACTATAGAATCTATTTTTACCTGAGTGGCTTCATAGGTAAAGGCTACCTTATTGGATATGCCACCGTCGTTGTTCACTAGGTACACATTGGTTTTTCCAGGATTTCCTCCAGGTGCAATTACCTTAATATATCCTCTACTAAACTCTACAATCTTTGCTTGTTTGTCCCCAATATATATCTTTGGTAGAATAGGGGAGTTATAGTAATGGCTAAACCTTTGGTGGTCTATAGGGGTTTTGCCTTTTAGCTGGTCTATTTCCTCTTCTGTATAACCATCTGGGATATTTATCAAATCATCCCAAACTCCATTATCATTTAGATCATTATATTTTTCATCTTCATCCTTCATTTGATTCCTATTTTTATCGTCATAGGGTTCGAAGAATCTAAAATCGAAACCAGTAATTTCTACTATATCCCCACCAGCTGCTGTTCCACTGGTAGGAACTATTTTCTGTATTCTAGGGTTGCTGGAGGGTACTACATAGTAAAAACCATCTTCTTTACTGGCAGTACTGCCATCTGGGTTTAGGACTACTACCGGTACAGGCCAACGATTGGTACCTTTGTCCTCCCTTAGGTCTCCATCGTATTTAGGAACTATTACGGTAATAGTCTTTCCATCAATGCTTACTTCCCTGTCATTAGCAGGTACTTCTACCCCATTTATATATACCTTTGGTTTGTTTCCTTCACTGGTTTCAAAATCCTCTCCTATTATATCTATGGCATAGCCTCCTTCTACAGAGCCTTCGTTAGGATGGATTCGTGTTATCTTTGGTTTTAAATCTGGTTGGGTAATGTATTCAAAACCTTGTCTACCAACTCTTGAGTCCTTTTTGGTGTCTGGATTTATGACGGAAAGGTCATAAAATCCTGGTGTACCTAAAATAGGTACTTCAAAATATATGGTGTTTCTGTCGATTACCTTTACCCTATTGCCTACTATGTTTCCATTTTCTATTTTGTATAGGCTGGCATGTTTTAATTCTACCACTGGAGTGGTGGAATTAGGTTGGTATATGGTTATTAAATTGGTTTCTACATCAATAGGATGGATATGGCCCCCTTGTTTATTGGCTACTATTTTGCCATCCCTTAGTTCTATGGTATAGGTATTAACCCCTCCATCGGATAAGATTATCTCTCCATTTGGCTTTATATCTACCGTATAGAATTTCCCTTCTTCTGTCCTCAATAATAAGCCATGATAGTAGTCGGCTACCTTTATGGTTTCACCATGGATTTGGAATAATTTTTCTTTGGGTTCAAATTCCTCTACTTCTATCCTTTTAGTAGTAGAATTCCTATTGTATTCATTTAATTCCATATTGCCTAAAAGTACTCTGGTACCTATTAATCTATAAGGATTTTGGGCTGTGGCTATAGGGTCTGGTTTTAGGAAGTTCTCTCCCTTTATAGTCACTATGGTACCAGTGTTTCCCCTCTTAGGATTAAAATCTATTATCTTTGGATTGGTGAAGGTGGATACATAGAAGAAGGGTTTAGTATCCATTCCACCTTTTGGATTCATCACTTGAAGTTGAGTTTCCCCTTCCCTTCCTGCTGGGGCAGTGAAGGTTATCTGTTTTCCATCTTCTCTTCTATTAATATTTTTAACCTCTTCTCCATCAATGAACACCTTAACTCCTAGTTGGAAATTAGCTCCCTCTATGGTTATTAACTCTCCTCCATCTATAGGGGATGTATCTGGATGTACATTAGTTATAACTGGATTTTCATCCTCTGTTGGTGCAACAAATTCTACAAAGTCCGTCTTCCGTTCCAAAAGTCCAAGTGCAGTGGAGTTTCTAATAGGGTTTTGGACTACTACATCGGCTTTCCCTAGATTGGTTACTTTAGAACCCTTTGGCAATATGATGAGTATCTTGTTGCCTAGTTCGTTGTTTTGGGTACCATCTAGTTTATTGCCTCTATTGTCTAAAACTTTTATGTCCAATTCCGAATTTGTATTTTTATCTAAAGTTATTTCTCCTATATAAATTCGAGGATATCTTACTATTTCTTTCCCCTTATCATCTATATATTTGTGGACCATAAAGTTTTGCCCGTGGATGGCTACCATTCTGTCTTCTGGTATTTCATACTCTCCATTAGCTTCAACTACTTGGATTTTATCTGGAACTATGGCATTTATAGTGGGTTTTACCTTACTGAGTATGTAGGTATATCCTCTTTTCAACTCTGCCCTTTCCCTTATGACTATGGTTTCACCACCGTCTTTGTAAAGAGTTGTTGTAGTCTCTACTACTACATCCTTAACTGGACTTGTGTCTCCGTCAGTTACTTGGGCAGTACGGACAGTCATACTATCTAAATCTTTGCTAAAGCTTACGTCAAAATCTTTCCCATCTTCTTTGGTTAGGAAGGTGGCTTCTCCACCTATTATTACTTTAATAGTTCTTTCAGCCTTTATTATATTTATAGGATTAGTCTCTTCCCCATATGTACCTGAACCATAGGATACAGTTAAAGTCTTTGGATTTCGAGCCTCTGTATCCGTTATTATTTTTAGGGATTCTTCATCATCAGGGGTAAATTCAGCTATATTTAAAGTAACAAAGAATTGTCCAGTAATGGTAGTAATAGAGCCTGTATCTGGTCCTTTATTAGGCTGCAAATCTAATATTTTGGATTTTATACTACCATCTACAATGGTGAATCTTTGTTCTAATACCTTTTCTTGAGTTACATATTTCATTGGGTCCTTTCCGTCTACGGTATTAGTCAACACCACATAGTACTCCCCTAAGGGAAGATTAGGTACTTCTATAGTTAGTACATTATATTCTTTTTCCCCCTTGATTACTTGAGTCTGGAAAGTCCTATTTTTGCCCTTATTTTCTTCTCTATAATAATCGGTACCGTCAATGTCCTTTAAAAAGAATACATCGTATTCTTCCAAATTCTTAGTACCTACTATATAAGGGGCTTCAAAAAATACGGTTTCCCCTGCCACACCTCTAGTAGGTCTCATCTCTAATTCATCTACTTCTATTTTTTGATATAGATTGAATTGGTCTTTGTAGGTATAGATAATACTTATATTTACATCTACATCTGGATTATTTTCATTAAAGTAATATTTCTTAGTGGTTTCTTTCTTAAATACTATATCCTGTAATCCTAAACTACCTGTTAAACCATTTATTTGAGCTTCCGTAGGATTACTAAAGTGAGAATAGGGTATCTCTATTGGATTTCCCATATATTCATGATAGGCTTTTACATTTAGTCCGTCTATCTGGTCAAAATTACTCCCTTTTAATGCTAGAGTTCCATTTTTACTTTCTACTTTTCTGGAAACTTGGGATAACGTAGGCATCAATCCCTCGTCTAGTTGAATTTCCGCAGAACCTATTACCAAAGTATCTCCTACTTCATCTTCCTTTAAATCAAATTGCAATATGTTTTCCGTATTTATGGTAGGTCTAGTTAACATTTTTAATTCTTTATTAGTGATTATTCCTACAGGAGCATCTTTTAAGGACCTACCCCTTATGAGGATTCGCCGCTCCTCCATATGTCGGTCCCTATTATATATCTTATAAAGGGTTACATGATTAACCCTAAATCCCTTTTCATCATAAGCATAGGCCTTCCTCATCCCTAATGGAAAGAAAGGCAATATAATGGATAATATCAATAAAAAAGATAAAGTCCTCTTTAGTTTGTCCAAAATCATCACTCCATTCTTGGGACAGCGGGGACGGTTCTCCCTGTCCCATTTCTTAGTTACCATAATAGTTATTCTGCTTATACCAAAATTATTTTTGTTGAATAGATCCTTCGTTGGTAATCTTATACTGCCACTCTCAGGATGACAATTTCTAACCACGAGGATCATTTCCTAATTCACAATTAGCCCTAAAGGCTACTAATATTATCGGCAAAAACCTCTTTTTCTTAAATTTATTATACAAAATTTCTCATGGGTTGCCGATAGTATTAATGGAGTATATTGAAAGGAGTAATTCTATGGATAGAAAAATTGCTAAGCTTATTCTTTTAGTTATATTTTTTACAGTTTTCTCTCCTATTGTTTCTGAAGGGGTAGGCTATGTTAAAGAAATTGATGGAGATTTTTATGGTCTATATATGGAGGTTGAAGGAAAGAAGATTATATCCAATAAGCAACCCTTTATATATGATGATGAAATCTGGGTTCCTTTATGGGACTTGGCTAAGGGATTAAACTTAAGCATTGAAATAGATAAAGTGAATAAAATTGCTAATTTGGATTCTAAGGGTAGACTTAAAAGTGATTCAAAGGATATACAGTCTTTCCAAAGGGGTTATGAAATAGAAGCTAAAGGAAGGATAATAGATGGATTAGAGAATGAAATATATCTTTTGGAGAAAGGTAAAGAAAGAGAGCAGGCTAGCCTAAAAAATAAAACTACTAAAAACATTAAGGTTTATTTTGGTGATGTGAAGGTTTATTTAGATAATGAAAAATTATCCTTTAGTAAAGAACCTTTCTTTTTCAATGATGATATATATGTACCTATAATGGATATTGGAAGCTATTTATATATTACTCCTACATTGGATAAAAAATATAATAAAATCCTAATAGATGCTAATGGAATTTTAGTATCTAAGGATTATCCTTCAAATTTGGATAATTTAGTAAGTATTAGGAATGGTAGAAATCATTTGTTAGATATAGAAATAGAAAATTTGGAGAAAAGAAAGGAATTATATAAAAGTTTAAATATTCCCTATAGAAATATTAGCAATGTAAAAACATTGGAAAACCATTTGAATAGATATATGGATAAGGTAGGAAGTTTGATTATGGATATTGAAATCAAAAAATCCTCTGGCAATTGGTTAGATATTACCTTTAGTTTCCCTTCCTCTAAAGTATATAATTGGTATAGGTTGAACAGAAAAGAAGTAGAGGATTATATTTGGGATATATATTCAGCCATACTCATTCTATATAATGAAGATGCCTTAATTAAAGGTAGTGTAAGAAACCCCTATTATAGTAAATATTCTAGCTCTTCTTATAGAGATTATGTAAAGTTTCAATCTAAGGGGAAGGATTTGTCCTTTGATTTCTCAAGAAGTAATTTGAAAAAGGATTATAGAATTGATTCCAATTATTTTGAAGATATTCTTAATAAGAATCTAAACAAATATAATAATGTAGAATTTAAATATTCCGCTACCCAAAGGGGAGATACTGTTGATTTAGATATAATGGTAAATTCAAAGAACTTTTTCAATTGGTCCATATATACTAAATTGGGATATCTGAAAAGGCTTAATTATGAAATAAGAAGAATAAACCCGGATTTATATATAGATGGAAATATTACTTATACAGAAGATTATGATAAAAATATTAGATTCAATATTCATGATAATAGGATAATATCCGTGGATTTACTCAATGAAACTGAAGATTATATAAATAGTATGTATAGCAGCTTCTCCTATGGGAGATATATTTTTGGTTTGAAATATAGTATATATGAAAAGGATATAGATGAGTTAGGATTAGTAGTTGAAGGAAACTTCTCCATTTATGATGATAGCTGGATTTATGCAGGAAGTAGTGGGTTAGACAGGTTGAATGCTAGGGTAGAAAGCGCCGTTAATTATATAACCAGCTTATGGGATAGGGATGTGTTTGTAAAGATTAATTTGGGACAGTAAAGATTAATTTGGGACAGTAGGGACGGTTCTCGCTGTCCCATTATTTTAATATCCTAGCTATTGTACTCTTGCTCAATCCTATTAAATTTGCCATCTCTCTCGTTGATATACTTATATTATCGCCTATTTCTCTTATTATCTCAGTTCTAATATTTCTATCTTTCAATTTAGGTAAATCTTCTAGTTTCAAATTATAACCTTTAAGTATTTCCTTAATCTTTTCCCTTTGGATTTTTTCTATATCTTCTTCCTCTTCATATATATCAATAAAAATCTCTTTGCAATCTATTGCAGAAAATTTTTTAAACTTTTCTATGGCTTTGGATTTGTTTTCTGAAAAAATACTTAATGCAAATTCTGGAGATATAATTTCTTCTTTATTTTCAGCTTTATTTATGTAGATATTATAGCTACTCCAAATGTAATCTGATGGTTCTTTAGTTATCAATGCTTTTACTGGATTGTTATGTATATACCTTAGACAAGATAGTATATAATTTTCAGATTCAATCCTTTCACTCCTAAACCTATCCTGGAATAAATGACCTACTCTATCATATTTTTTATTAAAATAATATGAATAGCTAACACCTATCCTTTTCATAGTTCTTGATATTGAGTCTTTCTCTTCTTTTATTAGTAAGTGTGCATGATTATCCATTATACAATATCCATACAATGTATATTCTTCTTCTGACTTCATCCTCGCCAATGTCTGTAAAAATCTTACTTTGTCATCATTATCTAGGAATATATGCATCCTATTGACTCCCCTCACCATAACATGATATATCCCAGTAGTTGATAAAGCTCGTGAATATCTAGGCATGACGATTCACACTCCTTATTTATTTTTTGGGACAGGGAGAACCGTCCCCGCTGTCCCGAAATAGTCGGTTTTTAGTATATAGTCGGATTTGTTTATTTCTTCTATTGCTTTTTTGTGTTCTTCTATATAGTTATTTACATCTAATGGTTCTCTTGTTTTAATATTGTAGACTCTGCTGTTTTCAAATACTCCGTCTCTGGACATTTCTAGCAGTATTTCATCGGTTATTATGGAACCTTTTAGGGCATAGGTTTGTGGAGCTACTAAGTTTTGTCCTTCATAGTTTAATAAATCCACACCAAACATAAGACCCTTTTCATTTTCATAGCCCATAATATTCAATATAGTTGGCATAAAATCTAGCATACTGCTTATTCTATTTATGGTTTCATTAGATTCCAAGCCAGGGATTTGGATTATTAGAGGTACTTTCATCATTTCATCTAAATCGTAAGTATATCCCAAATAATCTGTCATCAACTTCTGTGCTTCCTCCTCTAGACTGTTTACTGCAAAATGGTCACCATAGATGGCTAGTACGGATTCATCATATAATCCTTCTTTCTTTAATTCTTCAATGAATTCACCTAAGGCCTTGTCCATATAATGGATTGCTTGAAGATAGTTGCCTAATATTGTGTCTTTATGTTCTTCCTTAATATCTAAATACTGATATTTTTCTGGTATATTAAAGGGATTGTGGCTTGATAAGGTAATTATGAATGCATGGAATGGATTATCATCTATACTATCCAATTCCTTTAAATAGTCCATAGATTGTTTAAAAAATTCCTCATCAGTAATTCCAAATCCTATTTTTTCTACTACATCATAATCCTCTTGGGATACAAATCGCTGAAATCCTTGGTTTAGATAGGCTTTCTCCCTGTTCCAAAATTCCTTCTCATATCCATGGAATACCCAAGAAGTATATCCATTATCCCTAAGGACCCAAGGCAATCCATAGAAGGTATTGTTCTCATATTGGGTATAGGTGGGTTCTTCCATGGAAGGATATAGGGAATTATTGGTAACAAATTCCGAATCAGAGGTATTCCCTCTACCTAATAATTGATAATAGTTGTTAAAATAAAGGCTTCCCTTTTCTTTTATCAATCTATTTAGATTTGGAGTAATTTCCTGTCCTTCATAGTAATGGTTTATTATAAAGTTTTGCAATGCTTCTACTTGGATGACTATTAGATTCTTATCTTTTCCTAGTCCAGTATACTTTCCTTCCACAAACTTATTTCGCTGTTTTAGTTCATCTATGTCCTTTTTAGTTAATGTTTCAATACTTTCTATATCCTCTTTCATTATAGCTTTTTTAATATCCTTAGCATGGTAGGTGAATAGTTCTTGATTGGTTACTGGACCAAAAAGGCTTATTTTACTTAAAAGCACTAAGAAAATAACTAAAATAAAGCCTATCCCTCCAGGGATTCCCCATTTAATATATTTATTATAGGTATTGAATTTTCTTCTTTTCCTTGAATATATAAAAGATAAGGGTAAATCCAGTAAAAACAACAGATTTTTAAAGGATAGTAAAGTCTTTACACTATCCCCTACTGCTGCCACCTGATCGATTTGCTTTATCATCCTTATGGATGGCAAAGTATTAAAATAGGTATAGTAAACCACATCTACAAACATAATTGCGGATACTATGGTATAGAAATAAAAAGCTAATCTATATTTTCTTTTTCCATTACTAAGATATATCCATGTAAAGAAGAATAATATTATCAATATACTTATTAGCAATACTATAGGCTTATTATATTTAACCTTGGTAATATTCATAAACAATAGGATTTTTAGTATTAGCAATAAGGGTAACATATATATTCCTCCATCTATATTTTGACTTCTAGTGAATATGGGACAGGGAGAACCGTCCCTACTGTCCCACGAAAATGCCATCAATATTTCCATACTCTTCTATATCTACAGTCTCGTCTACTCCATCTAAATAAACAGGAATATCTATTTCATGTAATTCCTCTATTAAGGATGGGTTGGCGGATTTTTCATCCATTATGACTCCAGTTAATGGATTTCTTTTTAAGAATTCAACAATTTCTTCTCCACTATATTGGCTCTTTGAAACATTGAGTAAAATGTTTTTATAGGCTTTATTGGTCAACTTTGTATATTCTTTAAAATTGGCCATTTCAACTATAAACCTATCCTTTAGTTTAGGATAATCCTCTTTAATCTTTAAAAAGATAGATTCGTCTTCTTCCTCCGTCCTAAGAATTGTATAAGCCTTTTCATGTTCTTTCATCCAATTAGCTAAATTCTCAATATTATTACCACCTTTTAATAATACATTTCCATCTTTAGACCAATGGACTTTAACTGCCAACAGTCGGCTCCCTTTTTTATAATTATCTCTCAATTCTTCCAAAGGGTTAGTATAACATTCTACTATATGCTCATCATTAGGTATATTTTTACTCCTTGAATAGGTTAGTTCTACCTGTCCATGATTTTCAACTAATGTTTTAATCAAATCATTTTTGAGTATATAATCTGATTTATTTATCTCAGCAATTATATTCTCATATTGGTTTCTATAATCTTCCACATCTAATGGTTCTCTAGTTTTCCTATCTAAAGCTTTACTGTTTTTAAATAATCCATCATTTGACATATAGAATAATGTATCATCATCTATGAAGGAGCCTTTCAATACATAGGTTTGAGCTGCCACAAAATTTTCTCCTTCATGGTTTAATAAATCCTTCCCAAACATAATTCCTTTTTCGTTTTCATACCCCATAATGTTCAATATGGTAGGTAGAAAATCCAACTGGCTACCTATTTCCGATATGGTTTCGTTGATTTCTTCCCCTGGAACATGGATTACCAGAGGGACTCTAAACATTTCATTTACATCATAGTTAATATTTAAAAAATCCGACATCAATTCTACTCCTGAAGGATTGAATCCAGTTATAGCAAAATGATCTCCATAAAGGGCTATTACAGAATTATCATAGAATCCTTCTTTCCTCAAATCTTCAAAGAATTGACCTAAAGCTTTATCTGCATAATGGATTGCTTGAAGATAATCTCCTAATATAGTCCCCTCATGTTCTTCTTTTATATCTAGATATTGATATTCTTTTGGAATATTGAAAGGTGTATGGCTAGTCAAACTGATAATAAAGGCATGGAAAGGATTATCATCTATACTGTCCAATTCCTTTAAATAGTCCATGGATTGTTTATAGAATTCTTCATCAGTTATTCCAAATCCTATTTTTTCTACTACATCAAAGTCCTCTTCCGATAAAAATCTTTGAAAACCTTGATTTACATAGGCATTGTTTCTATTCCAAAAATCCTTTTCATATCCGTGAAATACCCATGAGGTATATCCATTATCCCTAAGTATCCATGGCAATCCATAAAAAGTATTCTGTTCATATTGATTATAGGTAGGGTCTTCCATAGAAGGATATAGAGAATTATTGGTGACAAATTCTGCATCTGAGGTATTCCCTCTACCTATTTGTTGATAATAGTTGTCGAAATAAAGGCTTCCCTTTTCCTTTATCAATCTATTTAGATTAGGGGTTATCTCCTGATTTTCATAGAAACGATTTATTACAAAGTTCTGCAATGCTTCCACTTGGATTACTATTAGGTTTTTATCTTTTCCAATTCCTGTATATTTGCCTTTCTCCAATTTAGCTGGTTCTATTAATTCTTCTAAATCCTCTTTAGTAAATGTACTACTCCCTTCAGCTATTTCTTCCCCAAATAATGAGTTTTTTATATCCTTAATATGATAGGTATATAATTCTTGGTTACTTATAGGAGTCATTAAACCATTGGAATTCAAAAGGGATAGAACCAATAGGAGGATTAGACCAATTCCAGTCGGTACTCCAAACCTAATATATTTATTATTAGTTTTATATTCTTCTATATTGGGATTTTTCTTAAAATATATTAAAAGTAAGGGTATGTCCAAAATAAACATGAGATTTTTAATATCCAGCAATGCCTTAATGCTATCTCCTACAGCCCCTAATTGATTAAATTGTTTTATCATCCTAATGGATGGTAAACAGTTAAAATAGCTATAATACATTACATCTACAAACATGATAGAAGATAATATTATATATAGGGAAAATCCCCAAACCCTTTTCTTCTTTAAATTACTAAAATAGATTAATGTGAAAAATAACAAACTTATCAGTATACTGGTTAACAGAACCAAAAGTCTGTTGTGTTCTACATTTGTTATATTCATAAATAATATAATTTTTAATATTAATAGTATTGCAAATAACATTCACATTCCTCCAACGAGACATAATATTTTGATATAATAATAATTTACACCAATACTGACTTCCATGCAAGTTTTTGAGAAATATTGGATTGTATGTTGGAAAAATCTTTAAATGATTGTATAATGTATAAGTACAACTTGAAAAGAAAGGAGATAATCATGAGGTTTAAAACGAAAGATTTAGTCACTGCGGCTTTATTAATAGCCATTGGTATTATCCTTCCTATGATAGTACATATGTCAGGGATTAATGGAGCTATTTTTCTTCCTATGCATATTCCCGTATTGATTTCTGGACTAATATTAGGTTCATCTTTAGGACTTATTGTAGGTATTATTTCTCCTACTCTTAATCATTTTCTAACTGGAATGCCACCAATCCCAATTATTTGGGTTATGTTGGTAGAGTTGGCAGTCTATGGTCTTATATCTGGCTATCTATATAGAAAAGTCAAAATGACCTTAATGCCTTCGTTAATTATTAGTATGCTAATTGGTAGAATATGTGCTGCATTGGTGGTGTTAATTCTTGGGACATTTTTTTCTATTCCAATGCCTCCTTTAGGCCTATATATTAAGGGGATTACCCTTACAGCCTTACCTGGAATAATAATTCAAATTTTATTGATACCATCTATTGTGAGAGCTTATGAAAGGGATAGATAAAATAATAAGTTCTCTTTTCGGTGCCTGGCACCAAAAAGGGAACTTATTTTAATTTGCTATGAATTTTAATGATATTTCTGCTTTTAATCTTTCAATAGGATTCTCTAAGTCAATATTGCAAATTTGTTGTATCTTTGCAATTCTATATCTTACGGTATTACTGTGAACGAATAGTTTCTTTGCAGCTAAATTACAATTGGATTCACTTTCTAAATAAACTTTTAGTGTAGATATTAACTCCTCACTATCTGGCTCTTCTAATAAGGGGGCTATATTACTAAAATTGTTTTTAAAATCCTTTTCTTGAATACTTTCCAGCCGTAATAATCCAAAGGGTCCTAAATCTTCAAAGGCTATCATTTCCCCATCTGTGTAAATATAAGAACCAATGTCTACTGCTTTCAAAGACCCTATATAGCTTTTCTTTATGGAACAGATATCATCTACCATATCTCCTATTCCTAATTTTATTTTTCTATCTGGGAAATTGTTTTTTATTTCTTTAAATATACCTTCAAAATCTCTTTTTACGTTCTTAATTATATCTTTATTGTTATAATTTTGGACATCATATATGAGAATTATGGTATTATCATCTGTTATTCCAAATATAGACTTGTCCTTTGGAATATTAAGCAAAAAAGTGGTAGATATTTTTTCACGGCTATTATAAAAAGATGGATTATTCTTATTCTGTTTTATACAGATACATATGAACTTATTTTCAATATTTAGCTTAAAATCTTGTACACTATTTATTGCTTCTATTAGGCTTTGTTTTGAATCTAGTTCACCATTTATTAAGGACCTAATGAGGTCATCATAAAATCGCCTTTCAAAAGAATTCATTAGATAAATCTGCTCGTACAACTCTAAAAGCAACATATAGCTAAGTCTTATGACAAACAAATCATAGTAATCAATTTTCTCAAAACGTTCCCATACGATTAGTTTTGATACTGTCACACCCTTAATTACTATGGGTATGGTTATAAAAGAACATTTCTCTTTATCTTCTATATTAGTTATCCTACAAATATTTAGTTTGTCACATAATATTTCCTTTTGATAATTAAATGGATAATCGTCCTCTTTAGTAAAAGGAATTTCACTTTTCACAAATTGTTGTTCTTTAGGATAATTGAAGATTTCTTCTTCCAAAATATCCACTATTGTTAATGGATATTTTAATTCTTCCGAAAGACATATCATGGTTTTCTCGATTTTTTTGTGAAAATTATCGCTTCTTAATACAAGTTTATCAGCATTCTTTCTATCAATAATATGAGTTATATATCTATTCATCACAATGGAATTAACAGCATTTATTATATCAATCCAAGCCACACCATTTGGAACATTGATTAACGGGAACCCTAAATCATTACATAAATCTATTACCTCTTTTGGAACCTCTCCCAAATATCTGTCCCGTTTTATTGCCATGCAAGTTGAGTTTTGTTTGTATAAAAATAATATTACCTCTTTAAAATAATCGGAATTATCTTTGAATAAATATCCAGAGGAAAGCATAAACTCCTTTCCTTTAACCCATTTATGTCCATCAGGTGCATCGAAAAGTGATACAGCTTGTATTTCTCTATCTAATCCTTTTCCACCTGCAATCAATTGATATTCTGCAAAGAATTTTGTGTTCAATACCTCTCCTATTGTTACACCCATGCTATATTATCTCCCCTATTTTATATATTAATTTTATTATAACATATTAAATAATATTAGACATTATAGACCAAAAAACAACTTCCCAGTTTATGCTACTTATCAAACTAGGAAGTTGTTTTTATTATTCTATAAACAATCTTTTTACAATTTATAGCAGAATATATCTTATAATACAAGATATTTTTCAATGATTGCTATATAGAATTGCACTGCTTCTAATAGGCTATCTATTGTTACATGTTCATTTGGTTGATGTGCCATATCCCCATCCCCTGGTCCATAAAATATACAAGGTATTTGCTTATGGGGTAAAAATATGGATGCATCGGTATAAAAGTTTACTCCTTGTCCCTTAATGGTTTTATTGAATTCTTCTTTAACGGTTTCTTCTGCCAATTTTACGAATGGATTATCTCCTTTTGTTTCTACAGCTGCCCTATCGTTTAAAATCTTAATATCCGCTTTAAAGCCATCTACCTTTTTAGATAAATTATCTATAATTTCTTCGAAATCCTTTATTATTTCCTTATGTTCTGTACCTGGTACTGTTCTCATATCTATAGTTATTCTGCATTTATCCGGTACAACATTGGTCTTTACTCCTCCATTTATAGTGGATATATTCATAGTAGAATGTCCGAGGATTTCATTTTCTTCACATTTAAACTTATAATTTAATAATTCAGATAATAAGGCCTTGGCATTGACTACAGCATTTACACCTTTTTCTGGGAATGCACCATGGGCTGTTTTCCCATAAGTAGTTATTTCAACCCAAAATGCACCTTTTTCAGCTATATTTATTCCATTTGAACTTGGTTCTCCAATTATTATGGCTCCTACACCATTTAGTCCTCCATCTTTTACAAATTTTACAGCACCAATACTATCAGTTTCCTCTCCTGCAGTAGCAGAATAAATAAAATCACCTTTTAGTTTCCATCCAGCTTTTTTTACTGCTTTAAGAGCTATTAATGCTGCTGCAAGCCCTCCTTTCATATCCACAGAACCTCTTCCATATATCTTTCCGTCTACTAATTTCCCACTATATGGGTCGTGTTCCCATTCAATATCTCCTGGAGGAACTGTATCTAAATGGCCATTGAACAAGAGAGCTTCTCTTTCTCCAGTACCTTTTAATCTACCTATTACATTACCCCTATTATTTCCTAAATCATCAATTACTGCCTCTACACCAATTTCATCTAGTTTCTCTTTTATGAATTTTGCCAAAGGTAATTCATCACCTGGTTCATTAACTGTTTTAAAAGCTATCATCTGTTGAAGTAGTTCTATGGTTTCATCTTTATCAATATACTCTAATACATTTTTGTCTTTCATATTCTTTTCCTCCTAATTCTCTCTACCATAACTGATATCTTTATATTGTTGGCTACTTTTCTTTTTATATGATTTTGTTGCAAAAAGTATTGTACTGAATACACATACAGGAATTAAAAGCCATACTGGCAATACTTTTACAACTCCTAAAAGGAATAATGTTAAACTTATAGCAAATGCTCCATATTTAGGATATTTAACTGCAAACATGGCGAACATTGAGCCAAATATAGATGGTAATACAAAGTCAAACGCTTTTAATACCACAGGAGGAAATATATTCATCAAACTATTTCCTGCTATAGCTGCTATTGTAACTACTATTAGATTTGTAATAATAGAACCTGCAATTCCTAAAGTAGCTACTAACTCTGCCTTTTTAGTACCTGGAGCTACCTTTAACGCTTCCTGAGCAACTGCTGCACAAGGAACTCTCATATTTCCTATGTTCCCTGCTAAACATACCATATAGGTCCCTGCTACTCCTAAAACTGGAAAATAGGATATAGGTTCAACAATATAATAACTTCCATAAATTGAGGCTATTAAAAACCATCCTGTAAATATTGATTTTAATGGTGGTAATGCTCCGTATCTAATCCATAGATAAAGTGGTGGAAGAAAAGATAAAGCTACTGTCACAAACAATGTCCATCTTCCTGTTTTTACAATTGGTTTGGTAAAGTCTTCATAATAAGCTTGTTTTGCATTATTTTCCATTTATATCCCTCCTGTTATCTTATACATATATAACTCCTGCAACCATCCCTACAACCATTGCAATTCCTAAATTATATTCCACAAGCTTTGGAAATTTTTGCGATAACATTCCTAATAATATCATTGCTATTCCTGCTGCTAATGCTGATACCAATCTTCCTCCACCTGCTATTAAATGGCCTCCTAAAAGATATGCCATAGCACCTAACATGGCAGCTCCACTTATTTCTCCTATAAGTTTTGAATCTCCTTTTGCAAATTTGTTTCTCATTCCCTCTAATTTATGGGTAAACAAACCTGCAAATACAAGCCAACCGATACCATTTAGAGTCATTGCCCAAACGGAGTTAGCATATTCTAAAACTCCATAACCTTCTCCGCCAAATTCAACTCCCATTGCCTTTGCTCCCATTGTAGAAGCTGCTAATTCTGTAGGTGCAGATCCTATTACTGATAATCTTAACCAAGTCATAGGCCCTCCTACTACTGCCATCATTCCAAGCATTACAACAAATACCGCTACGGCAGGTCCTATTGCTGCTACTGCACCAATTCTAAATGCATCTTTACATTCTTGCTTTGTAAGCTCTGCAGATTTTGCAGCTACAAATGCTCTTTTAGAAAATATAATTGCTTGAACTCCTACCATCGCTACTACTGGTAGGCATATTAACCAAAGAATTGGATCATTTGCTACTTTTAAATATTCCTTCATGCCCATTCCCTCCTAAATATTTATTGTCTGTACTTTTATACTACTACATATTTATACAATAAGATTTGTGAGTATTTTAGAGATTTAATACTGATTTTGTAGCTTTGTAATTTTTGTACATTCCTTCGTTAATAGTTTAACTATTCTATAATTTTGCATTTTCCTACAAAAATTATAGTTTTTTTAAAATATTTATACAACAAAAAAATTAAACAGCCTCCGTCCGATAAAATATCGAACTTTGGCTGTTTAATTTTTTTGTTCTTTCAATTGTCCCCTTGAAAGAATGCTGTTCACTTATTTTAGTTATATTTATATTCAGATATAGCTTTTCTCAATTCTAATTGTTTTCTAAACAATTGCCTATATATGGCATCCCTTTTTGCATCTGGTATATTGGTATATTGAAAATCTAAGTATTTATAAGGACCAAAGTTATAGCTTTTTACTATATTACCGGTAATATCTACATCTAATTCTTCAAACAACACATTCACTTTTATAGGCTTCCCATAGGGTATATCTATAGCTTTGTTATTATATAAACAGAAAGATAATGAATCTCCACCTATTCGTGTAATTTCCATGAATGTTTTTCTATTTCCATCAGGCCAATATATTATGCCTTCCAAGCTCCAAAGAAGATTAAATGCATTAGGAGATGGAATTAATTTTATAGAGGAGAGATAAAAAGTATTGTTATTAAAATCCTCCACTTTGATTTCATAATAATTTAAATTGCTTAAATCCTTAACTACCATTTCCATATCTGTAGCTTCTGATAAATCAATACTTTCTACTTGTCCTTCATCCGTTGGTTTGAATACAAAGTAATCTTCCACTTCTAATAAAGTACCTTCAAGGATAATTATATCCTCACTAAAACTAATTATTAATGAGCTTAAACTAATAGCGTGAAAGGAACTTTCATGAATCTGTTTTTGAGCTCTTGTCAATCTCTCCACCATAATATCAACTAATTTGGGATGAAATTGTTTCCCTTTGTTCCTATATAGTTCCCTTATAACTGCATTTATTGATTTGGCTTTTTTATAAGGCCTGTCTGTCATCATGGCATCTACTGCGTCAGAAATACCTATTATATAGCTGTTAAAAGGTATTTCTTCTCCTTTTAAACCATCTGGATATCCTTTTCCATCATATCTTTCGTGATGGTATTTAACCATATTGGGAATATCGTTTAATCCAGATATATGTCCAAATAAGTTTTTAGCAATTCTATAACTATCTAAAGGATGTTTTTTTACAACTGAGTATTCTTCTTCTGTTAATATTCCCTTCTTATTTAATATACTAGAATCTATCATGCATTTCCCTGCATCATGTAATAAACCTGCAAAAACTAGTTTGTACAATTCTTCATAGGAATATCCTAATGCTATCCCAATTTCATTACACCAGTTAGCCACATTATAACTATGGTTAGGCAAAAATTGGTCCTTATGTTTTAAAATATCCGTAAATACATCAATCATATTTATTGCATCATATACCTGTTCATATCTTGCTAAACATATTGTAAGTAGTTTTGAGATATCAGAAATTTTCTCATTTGTTATTTTATCCTGAGAAAAAACCTTTGAAGGAAATTCTTTATATGTAGTAGAACCTAGGTATAAACAACCTATTAATTTCATGGGTAAGTCATCAGAAAAATCTGATTTAAATATGGGAATAAGGACTTCAGATTTCATATTTTCTAATATAAGGGATGATTTACCATGGTGGTGATTTACCACTATATCCTTTTTATCTATCAATTCCTTTATTGAATTGTATTGCCTTTTGTTCAAAAAAATAGTATGTGAAATAATATCTTCACATAAATCATTTTCCTTAGTGCTTATTCCCCTAATGAAAGCTATATTCCTAGCATCATTAAATAAAAAAGATATACCTATATCATAATCTAATAGTTCGATTATTTCTTTTTGTTTTCTTTTTAATTTACGTTCTGTAGTGCTGGCTTGACTTTTTAGCCATCTACTGGCATTTAAATCCAATTTTACTGACATATACACAGCCTCCTAACAAATAGTTCTTTTGTGCTATTTATTATAGGCCTATTATACTATATTGTTAATTTATTTACAATATTCGACATATTCCAAATTCTATTATTAAAACCTCCTAATTTGATTTTAGAAGAATCTAAATTAGGAGGTTTGTTTTATATAAATTCTATGAATTTGTTGTTTTTCAATATACTCATATATTGGATAAGCCTTTCATATATAGGTTCTGCTTCTTCTTTGAATTCAGCTTTTACTAATTGGGATATTTCATATATGGTTTTTTCTCCATCTATCTGATTCCATATAAAAGAACCCATCTTATCCAAATCTATTTTATATTTATCTGGGGTGAAAAATAGTTTTCTAACTATCCTTTCAAATAATGAATCCCTATATATTATTATTTGAGTTAATCCGTCTTCTTTTTCAATCCAATGGATTTTTTCCGATTTTTTTGGTATATAGTCTAGATAGTTTTGAGCCTTTTTATTTTTATTAAACATATTTCTCCCCTATTATTTTTCTACTTTAGCAAAGAAGGATTTCCTTATCAATAGGAATGCTAAACCTGCAAAGAAGATAATAGAACCCCATTGACCTAGTACAGCGTTACCAAAGGCAATTTTATCTGCAACGGTAATAGTATCTCCTGCTGCATCTATTCCTACTGGTATTATGGCCAATATTGCCAATAGTATTCCTATTAAGCCTTCTCCTGCTATAAGACCGGAAGAGAATAATACTCCACCTTCAACTTTTTCTCTAAGGATATTTTCTTCTTCTTTTCTCTTTTCAAGTATTCCTCTAATGATACCACCTAGCATAATTGGTGTACTTAAGTGAATTGGTAGATATAGACCTACTGCGAAAGGTAGTATTTGTATACCCAATAATTCAACAACTATACCTATGCCTATTCCTGTAAAGATTAGAGCCCAAGGTAAGTTTCCACTCATTACTCCCTCAATAACTAATTTCATTAGAGTAGCTTGTGGTGCTGGCAGTTCAGATGAACCAAAGCCCCATGCTTTATTTAGTAATAATAATACAAAACCTATTGCTAAACCTGAAGCTACTGCACCAACCAATTCTCCATATTGTTGTTTCCTTGGAGTAGCTCCAACTAAGAAACCAGTTTTTAAGTCCTGGGACATATCTCCTGCCATAGCTGCTATGATACAGATTACTGAACCTACAGCTAAAGCCCCTATCATACCTTCTTCTCCATCAAAGCCTATGGCTTTGAATATGATGGAAGTAATTAATAATGTGGCTATAGTCATTCCTGATACCGGATTATTACTACTACCTACTAAACCTACAAGTCTTGCAGATACTGTTGCAAAGAAGAATCCAAATACTGCGATTATCAATGCTCCAGGAATACCTACCGGT